>NZ_JAAIFP010000034.1:0-110348 GCF_010747435.1 Paenibacillus sp. ALJ109b | reverse complement strand
TCATTATCACTACTTTTATCGCTATAATATCGTTTTTTATAGGTGGATATCTTATTTTTATATGTTTTTCTCTAAAATCCTTCTGGTATTTTGAAAACGCTCTATCAGGTATGATTATTTTATAAATCAGAGGAGGGGGAACGGAGATGGAAACGCTAACAGAAAAATCCGCTTCCGCGAAAAAAAGCAGTGACCCCAATCCGTCAACACAAAAACGGCGGAATAGAATTTGGGACAGCATGAAACAGCAAAAGTATCTTTATCTTATGTCATTGCCATTCGTAGTTTGGGTTTTTGTATTTAACTATCTGCCACTATGGGGATGGACGATGGCTTTCCAAAACTATAAACCAGCTAGATCGTTCGGTGATCAAGAGTGGGTTGGTTTTAAACACTTTGTAGAGCTGTTCAGTGATGATCGCTTCTATCTGGTACTTCGAAATACGCTTGCAATGAGCTTGATGGGACTGGTTGTCGGTTTTGTCGTGCCGATTTTCTTTGCGATTCTCTTGAATGAGATGAGAGGCATGTTCTTCAAGCGTGCCGTGCAAACGGTATCATATCTGCCTCACTTTGTATCCTGGGTCGTAGTGGCAGGGATTATTACCAAGATGCTCTCCACCGATGGCGGGATTATCAATGACCTTTTGGTAAACCTAAACATTATCGATCAGCCGATCCAGTTCATGGCGAAGGGGAACCTGTTCTGGTACATTGTAACCGCTTCAGATGTGTGGAAGGAAACCGGTTGGAATGCGATTATCTATCTGGCGGCCATTACCGGTATAGACCAAGAACTTTACGAAGCTTCTCGTGTAGACGGAGCGAACCGTTGGAGACAGATGTGGCATATCACGTTGCCAGGCATTCGGACTACCATCTCCGTACTGTTAATCATGTCCATTGGGCATTTGGTCAGTATCGGAATGGAGAAACAGTTGTTGCTGGGTAACAGTTTGGTCACCGACTACGCGGAAGTTCTCGATCTATACGCGCTCAATTATGGTTTGAATATGGGACGATTCTCGTATGGTACAGCCATAGGCATATTCAACTCCGTTGTCAGTATCATCCTTCTGTTTACTGCGAACGGCTTGTTCAAAAAAATCACCAAAGAAAGCATCATGTAGGGAGGGGACGACATTATGGCGAACAAAGCATTCAATGCTACTCGGGGCGATAAAGTGTTCGATATATTCAACATCCTCGCGATGACCCTGGTGCTGATTGTAACACTGTATCCATTCCTGAACGTACTGGCTATCTCGCTCAATAACTCGACGGATACGGTACGCGGAGGAATATACTTGTGGCCTCGTGAATTCACATTGCAGAACTACAAAACGATTTTCCAATACGAAGGGTTGCTACAAGGTTTGCAAATTTCCATTCTGCGTACGATTGTAGGTACGGTGCTTGGTTTGATCAGTTCTTCCATGATCGCCTTTACACTGAGCAGACCTGACTTCGGTTTAAGAAAGTTTGTATCCACAACGCTAGCACTCACGATGTACTTCTCCGGTGGTCTGATTCCGGTGTACCTCCTGATGCGTGACCTGCACCTAATTGGAACGTTCTGGGTATATGTATTGCCAGGTATGATCAGTGCGTTTAACGTGTTCATCATTCGTTCCTTCATTGACGGCTTGCCGTATGCCTTGCAGGAGTCTGCGAAGCTGGATGGTGCGAATGACTTTACGATCTATTACAAAATCATTTTGCCTCTCTGTAAACCGGTACTTGCAACCATCGCGTTGTTCTTGGCTGTAGGCCAGTGGAATGCATGGCTCGATACGTACCTGTACAACGGCTCAAAAGCGCATCTGACCACGCTCCAATACGAGCTGATGAAAGTGCTGCAAAGTACACAGCAAGGCTCGGGAGCTGGACGTAACGCCAATGACATGGCACAGCAGATGACACAGATTTCACCAGAATCCATCAAGATGGCGATCACGATCGTTGTTACGGTTCCAATCCTGGTTGTGTATCCATTCCTTCAAAAGTATTTTGTAGGTGGTATGACACTGGGTGCAGTAAAATCTTAAACAAGTTTATACAGGCCGCCACATAGATAGAGCGGCCGTATAATAAAAAAGCATCAGAATGCCCGAAGCGCAGCCATTTGGCCTGCGCTTCACCGTATAGGGCTGCGGAGTGGCATTCATGAAGCTATAGACAGGGACAAAAAAGTCCCGGATAGACAGACATATGAAACGGGAGGATTACCATCATGGCAAGAAACAAAATGAAGATTGCACTGGCTCCAGTGCTTGCGATGTCTTTGCTCGCAGGTTGCGGTGGAGGAAACAGCGGCGAAACGTCGTTTAAGGACACTAGCGGTGATACGTCTCCGATTACTTTTGACTTCTTTAGCGTCGATCCTAGTCCGAATTGGAACGGTATGAAGGATGAAGTGGGGAAGGTCCTTACAGAAAAAACAGGAGTAACCCTTAACGGTGAGTTTGCCGTCAGTGGTGGTCAGGATAAAGTATCCTTAATGGCAGCAAGCGGAGACTATCCGGATATCGTGTCACCCAAAGGAGAGCTAAGCAAGCTTGTGGATGCTGGGGCAATGGTCGATCTGACTGATCTGATCGAGCAATATGCTCCCAATTTGAAGAAGCTGTATGGTAATTACATGGACCGGCTGAAATATAGCAACGAAGATCAAGGGATTTATGTGCTGCCTACGTATTATGCGGTAGACCAAAAGTATTTTGATGCAGGTGGCGGATTTGGGATTCAGCAGCGTGTGTTGAAAGAGCTGGGATACCCTGAAGTTCGTACACTCCAGGATTATGAGAATGTACTGAAAGCATACAAAGAGAAACATCCAACAATTGACGGTCAACCAACGATTCCGTTATCCCTTGACGCAGATGACTGGAGAATCATGATTACTGTAACGAATCCGGGCTTCCAGGCAACAGGGGCTCCAGATGACGGCGAATACTATATTGATCCTGAGACATATGAGGCAAGTCTGCATTACAAACGTCCGGAAGAGAAAGAGTATTTCCGTTGGTTGAACCATATGTATGCAGAAGGACTGCTCGATCAGGACAGCTTCGTACAGAAAACGGATCAATACAAATCCAAAATTGCAAGTGGACGTGTACTGGGTGTCATTGACCAGGATTGGGGTTATTCCGATGCGGAGAACGCATTGAAAGCAGCGGGTAAAGATGAAGCGACATATTCACACTTCCCGGTAACTCTGTCTAAAGATATCAAGGATCATTCATTCCAGGACCCTGGTTTTGTATCTGGATGGGGTGTAGGGATTACAACATCGAATCCAGACCCGGTTCGTACAATTAAATTCTTTGATTACCTAGCTTCTGAGGAAGGCCAAGTGCTGATGAACTGGGGTATTGAAGGTAAGCAGTACGAAGTGAAAGATGGTAAACGTGTGATTCCGGCGGATATTCAGGACCAAAAAACGAATAATGCTGCCGTATTCCAGAAAGAAACAGGTATTGGCCTCTATACCAATATGTCTGGTCACTATGGAGATGGCGTTAAAGATTCCACTGATAACTATTACACAACGAATTTCCCTGAGCAGATTGTAGCGGCCTATTCCGATGCAGAGAAAGAGACACTCAAAGCATACGGCGCAACAACGTGGAAAGATCTGTTCCCAAGTGAAGATGAGTTCCCGGTTAAACCGTGGGGAGCAGCGTACAATATGCCGACTCCAGGTGACTCGAATTACAACGTTATTTTCCAAAAAACACAGGATATTATCCGTAAACGGATCCCAGAAGCAATCCTCAGTTCACCAGAGCAATTTGATGCCATCTATGACGGTATGATTGCTGAACTTAACAAAGCAGGAGCAGAGGACATGGAAAAACAATACACCGAGCTGGTGCAAAGCCGTGTTCAATTGTGGAGCGGTGAAGAGAGCAAGTAATACGTTTTAGCAGAATAGTTTTTTTTGAAAAAAAGGGCCCAGGAAACTGGGTTCTTTTTTATACCTAAAACGTTTTCTAAAAAACGTTTTCAATTTTGTGAATTCGCTATTGACAAGGACTTTTAGAGGGATTATTATTCAAATATGAAAGCACTTTCATTACTGATTTATCAAGGCATGTACACGAATCTCTTCAGTCAAAAGGAGTAAGGATTGGTTCCTCAATTTACTGGATAGAGTGAGTGTTTTTCACTTCATTTAGAAAACGCTTTTTATGTTATAAAATCAAACGTTTTATAATCAGAATCACCCGATTACGGTATGTGCAGGTCAGCCTGTTCTACAATAGATAGCTTCATTTTATCCATAAGGGGGATTACACATGAAGGGCAAAACACCAAAAACATTCGCAATGCTTCTGTTAGCCAGCGCTCTTGCCATTACAGCAGGATGCAGTGGTAGCGGAGGAGGAACTACGGCTTCAGAGACACCAACGGACACTGGGGATACGACCAGTCCAATCACCTTTACGTTCTTTGGTGCTGACGCAAGTCCAAACTGGAACAATATGAAGGACGCAGTCGGCCAAGAAATTACGAAACAAACAGGTGTTACAATTGAAGCGGAGTATGATGTGAATAATGGTGGCGACCAGAAGATACCTTTGATGGCTGCCAGCGGTGATTACCCTGATATTATCTATCCTAAAGGTAACTTGTCTAAGCTTGTGGATGCAGGCGCGATGCTTGACCTGACCGATCTGATTGATCAATATGCACCAAACCTGAAGAAAATCTATGGGGACCAGATGAACCGTCTGAAATACAGTTTGGAAGACCAGTCCATTTACACAATCCCAACGAACATGGGTGTAGATAATGTTGCGTTTGACGCTACAGGCGGATTTGAGATTCAGCAAAAGGTGTTGAAAGAACTTGGCTACCCAGAAGTAAAAACGCTTGAGGATTATGAGAAAGTACTGAAAGAATACTATGCTAAACATCCAACTATTGACGGACAGCCGACCATTCCGCTGACCCTGAATGCAGATGACTGGAAAATTATGATCACTGTAACGAATCCAGCCTTCCAGGCAACCGGTGGACCGGATGACGGTGAATATTACATTAACCCTGAAACGTATGAAGCAGTGCTGCACTATAAACGCCCAGAGGAAAAAGAATACTTCCGCTGGTTGAACAAAATGTACAATGAAGGCATCCTGGACAAAGATACATTTGTGCAGAAGGATGACCAATATAAATCCAAAATCGCAAGCGGTCGGGTACTGGGGCTGATTGACCAGGAATGGAACTATGGCGAAGCTGAGAATGCATTGAAATCAGTTAACAATGGCGAGAATACGTACGCTCACTTCTCTGTATCCCTCAACAAGGATATTGTGGACCATACATTCCAACCAACCGGATTTGATGGATACGGCATCGGTATTTCCACAACTGCGAAAGACCCTGTACGTATTATCAAATTCATGGATTGGCTCGCCTCGGATGAAGGTCAGGTGCTGAGAAACTGGGGTATTGAAGGCCAACACTATAATGTTGAAAATGGCAACCGTGTCATCCCTGCTGATGTGCAGGACCGCAAAGTCAATGACAACTCGGCGTTCACCAAAGAAACAGGTATCGGAATGTATAATATCTTCAGCGCTAGATACGGCGATGGTGTCAAAGATTCCACAGGTAACTACTACACAACGAACTTCCCTGAACAGATTCAAGCAGGTTATACTGCCGCAGAGAAGGAAACATTGAAAGCCTACGGTATTACAACGTGGAAAGATTTCTATCCTTCTGAAGATGACTTGAAGTTGAAAGATTGGGGCGCAGCATATAATATGCCAGTACCTTCGGATACGGATTATAACGTAGCGTTCCAGAAAACACAGGATATTGTCCGCAAACGTATTCCTGAAGCGATCCTTGCCAAACCTGAGAACTTCGATAAAGTGTATGATGATCTCCTTGCTGAGCTAGATAAAGCAGGTGCGGTAGAGATGGAGAAACAATACACTGTTTGGATCAAAGAACGCGTAGCTCTGTGGACAGGTAAAGATGTGAAATAATAGTGAAAATAAGACAAAATATATGATCATTTTCATAGCAAAAAAGGTCCCTACAAAGGGGCCTTTTTTGTTGTTGACGAAAGGGATAGGATAGCATATAATCGTTAATGTAAGCACTTTCAGTAAGCGTTTTAAATTATTTTACGAAAACGTTTTACGTATTTTGAAGAGAGTTTTAAGAGTTTAGGTTTTGAGAAAAAAAGAGTACAAAATTAAATTTTTAGTAAGCGCATACAGAAATGTGTCTTACGAGCGGTATCCTCAGGCTTAAAGCCTGTTATACAGATAAAACCTTCATAAATAATAGGGGGACTAGACAATGAGAGGCAAAATGAAAGGCAATACACCCAAGACGTTTGCAATGTTGATGCTCGCAAGTGCAATGCTGGTTACAGCTGGCTGCGGAAATTCGGGAAGCAAAGAAACCTCCGAGTCCAGTGGAACCGAACCAGTTACCATTACATTCTTTGGTGCGGACGCCAGTCCAACCTGGAACAAAATGCAGGATGCAGTCGGTAAAGAGATTACCAAGCAAACAGGCGTTACAATTGAGGCTGAGTATGATGTGAACAATGGTGGCGATCAAAAAATTGCGCTTATGGCTGCTAGTGGTGAGTACCCTGATATTGTTTTTCCAAAAGGTAACTTGTCTAAACTTGTGGATGCAGGCGCGATGCTAGACCTGACCGATCTGATTGAAGAGCATGCTCCAAACCTGAAAAAAATATATGGGGACCAGATGAACCGGCTGAAATACAGTTCGGAGGATCAGGCCATTTATACAATCCCAACGAATATGGGTGTTGATAATGTTGCGTTTGACGCAACAGGCGGATTTGAAATTCAACAAAAGGTACTTAAAGAGCTCGGATACCCTGAAGTGAAAACACTAGAGGATTACGAGAATGTATTGAAAGAATATGTGAAAAAACACCCAAGCATTGACGGACAGCCGACTATTCCATTGACGCTGAATGCAGATGATTGGAAGATTATGATTACGGTAACGAACCCGGCATTCCAGGCAACAGGAGCACCGGATGATGGAGAGTATTACATCGATCCTGAGACTTATGAAGCTACGCTCCATTACAAACGTCCAGAGGAAAAAGAATATTTCCGCTGGTTGAATCATATGTACAATGAAGGACTGCTGGACAAAGATACATTTGTGCAGAAGGATGACCAATATAAATCTAAAATTGCAAGTGGCCGTGTACTCGGTCTGATTGACCAAGAGTGGAACTACCAAGAAGCTGAAAATGCACTCAAATCAGCGGGCAAAGATGACAGCACATATGCTCACTTCTCTGTATCTTTGAACAAGGACATTGTGGACCATACATTCCAACCAACTGGATTTGACGGATATGGTATCGGAATCACAACTTCTGCCAAAGATCCGGTTCGCATTATCAAATTCATGGACTGGCTCGCTTCGGACGAAGGTCAAGTGTTAAGAAACTGGGGTATTGAAGGCCAACACTACAATGTAGAAGATGGTCAACGGGTGATTCCTCAAGATATTCAGGATCGTAAAACCAATGACAACTCCAACTTTACCAAAGAAACAGGAATCGGGATGTACAGCGTGTTTAGTGCGAGATACGGTGATGGTGTGAAAGATTCCACGGATAACTATTACACAACGAACTTCCCTGAGCAGATCCAAGCTGGTTATACTGCGGCAGAGAAAGAAACGTTGAAAGCATATGGTATTACAACATGGAAAGAATTTTATCCTTCTGAAGATGATTTGCAACTGAAAGACTGGGGCGCAGCATACAACATGCCTGTACCTTCAGGTACAGATTATGAGGTAACTTTCCGAAAAACACAGGATATCGTGCGCAAACGTATTCCTGAAGCTGTTCTGACAACAACTGCGAACTTTGATAAAGTGTACGATGATTTCCTCGCTGAGTTGGACAAAGCCGGCGCAGTCGAAATGGAGAAACAGTATACCGTTTGGGTTAAAGATCGTGTTTCCCTGTGGACAGGTAAAGACGTAAAATAACTTATGTTTTAATTGAATAGGCGGAGATACAAAAAAAGGCCCTGAGATAGGGCCTTTTTTTGCTGCCATGTGATGTTTAACATTGACGCAAATTTCGAAATCAAATATAATTTCCTTACTGTAAGCACTTTCAGATAAACGACGATTTAGCATTGTAGGTAAGCGGGTTAGGAACAAGTAAAACAGTATTTATAGTGATTTTTTAGTTATATCGAAAACGTTTTAGTAATGATTGAAAAATAGCTGATTCATGAACAGGAGTTATCTATGTCCCCATTTAATGAGAGAACAAAAGAAAATCGTCTGTGGTACCGTCAGCCTGCTACTCGCTGGGAAGAGGCGTTGCCTATCGGGAATGGTCGCCTTGGCGGTATGGTGTACGGCGGAGCAGCGGATGAACAAATCCAGCTAAATGAAGATACATTGTGGTCCGGATTTCCGCGCGACACCATTCAGTACAGCAGTCAGCGGTATCTGAAACAGACCCGTGAACTGATTATGTCCGGGCAATATAGCGATGCTGAACAATTGCTGAACCGCGAAATGCTGGGACGTGATGTGGAAGCTTATCAGCCGATGGGCCACTTTAAGTTGCAACACGATGAACTGGATGGGAATTCGTACGATGAGTTTGAGCGGGAGCTTAATCTCCACACCGGCATTACAACGACGGAGTATTCATATAAAGGTATTCGTTATGTACGTGAAGTATATGCCAGTGCGCCAGATGATCTCATGATCTGTACCATCACTGCTGATCGTGAGGGATCTGTAAACGTAAGTGTTACGTTGGACAGTCCACATCCTTATCATGTTCAGGCTTCGGGCGATGCACTTACTTTGTTCAGTCGCTGTCCGAGTCATGTTGAATCGAATTACTTCAGGGATCATCCGGAGTCTGTCATCTACGAAGAAGATCGGGGAACGGCTTATGCTGTGCGATTGGCCGCGACTTTGACGGGCAAGAATGCCGAAATATCGGTTATGGATGGGAAACTTCATATTCAGGGAGCAGACCAGGTTATTTTTTATCTGGCAGCAGCGACTGCTTTTGACGGCTATGATGTGGCGCCTGTTAAGGATAGTATGCTTCTGGATCAGGAGTGCAGTGAGGTAATCACTAAAGCGATGGCTCATGGCATGAAGGCTCTTCGGGAGCGACATGTGATGGATCATGAAACTTTATTTTCAAGAGTATCAATTGATCTTGGCGCATCAGCCAACGAAGAATTACCTACAGATGAGCGACTGCAAGCTTACCAGGCTGGAGCCGATGATCCCGGCCTGGAGGCACTCTATTTTCAGTATGGTAGATATCTGTTAATGGGTAGTTCACGTGAAGGAAGCCAGCCAGCGAATCTGCAGGGAATCTGGAACCATCAGGTGGAGCCGCCTTGGCATAGTGATTACACGATTAATATCAATACGGAGATGAATTACTGGCCGGCCGAAGTATGCAATCTGAGTGAATGCCATGAGCCACTGTTTGGTTTGTTGGAGGATTTAAGCGATACCGGAAGAAGGACGGCACGCATTTTGTACGGAGCGCGCGGCTGGACAGCCCATCATAATGTGGATATTTGGAGAACATCCACGCCTACAGGCGGAGACGCAAGTTGGGCGTTCTGGCCAATGGGTGGCGTGTGGTTGACTTCACATCTATGGGAGCATTATCTGTTTACTCGTGATCAGCAATTTCTCGCGGAACGCGCGTATCCAATCATGAAGGAAGCGGCACTCTTCTGTCTGGACTGGCTGGTAGAGGGACCAGACGGATATCTGGTTACCGCTCCATCAACCTCTCCGGAGAACAAGTTCCTTACTGAGGAAGGAGAGGCTCGAAGCATCTCCATGGCTTCGACGATGGACATGACATTAATTCGTGAGTTGTTCGATCGATGCATTGAGGCAACCAAACAACTGGATGTGGATCAGCAACTGGCGAACGAGTGGAGCGAGGCACGTAGCAAACTCTATCCATTCCAGATCGGAAGCGAGGGGCAACTGCAGGAATGGTTTAAGGATTTTGCCGAATCCGAACCGGGGCATCGTCACGTCTCCCATCTGTATGGTCTATATCCGGGGGAGCAGATCAACCGACTGGATACGCCGGAACTGTTGGAAGCAGCGCGAGTGTCACTAGAACGTCGTATCTCACAAGGTGGCGGGCATACAGGTTGGAGCTGTGCCTGGTTGATCAATCTGTATGCGAGGCTGTTGGATAGCAAGCTTGCACATCAGTTTGTTCGTACATTGTTGGCTCGCTCCACGCATCCTAATCTGTTCGATGATCATCCGCCGTTCCAGATCGATGGCAACTTTGGAGGCACTGCGGGTATTGCCGAGATGCTGTTACAAAGCCATTTGGGTGAATTACATCTGCTGCCAGCGCTGCCTGTGCACTGGGCCAATGGCAGTGTGAAGGGACTTCGGGCACGAGGTGCATATACGGTGGCAATCGATTGGACAGACGGCAGAATCACCAGCGCCGAAATTAAGGCTGATCACGTCGGTTCAATAACCATTCGGAGTGCATGCCCATTGCGTGTGGAAGGAAACGATCAGGTCAAGTCGCAGCTTACACCTCAGGGTGATTATGTAGTTATTTTAACCATGACCGCAGGACAGATGATCCGCGTGTCATATGAGACGGAGGAGTAAACGATGACAATTTTTCAATTTCCACAAGATTTCCGCTGGGGAACAGCAACAGCTTCTTATCAAATAGAAGGGGCAGCGCAGGAAGGTGGACGCGGGGTATCCATCTGGGATACGTTTGCCCGTACGCCCGGCAAAGTTTTTAATGGAGACAATGGTGATGTGGCTTGTGACAGTTACCACCGTTACGAGGAAGACATCGAGCTGATGAAAAAGCTTGGGATCAACACCTACCGATTCTCCATCGCCTGGCCGCGTATTATTCCTGATGGAGATGGCGAGATCAATCGGGAAGGATTGGACTTTTATCATCGATTCGTGGATAAGCTGCTTGAAGCAGGAATCGAACCCTTCTGTACACTGTATCATTGGGACCTGCCTCAGACACTTGAGGATATCGGAGGTTGGGGCAATCGCAGGACGGTAGATGCATTTGTAAAATATGCTGAAGTTATCTTCAAGGAGTTTTCCGGTAAAATTAATTTCTGGCTGACTTTCAATGAACCATGGTGTATTGCGTTTCTGTCCAACCTGCTTGGCATTCATGCGCCAGGAAATAAGGACCTGCAAACATCCATTAATGTTGCTCATGGATTGCTCGTTGCTCACGGTAAAGCCGTTCAATCGTTCCGTCGGTTGGGTACAACTGGACAAATTGGTATTGCACCCAATGTATGCTGGGCTGAGCCTTACAGCAAATCTCCAGAAGATCAGGCAGCCTGCGACCGTTCCATTGCACTGAATACCGATTGGTTCCTAGACCCGATCTACAAAGGATCGTATCCACAATTTATGGTGGACTGGTTCGCAGAAGCTGGAGCTACCGTACCAATTCAGGAAGGCGATATGGAAATCATCTCGCAACCCATTGATCTGTTGGGCATTAACTATTACACCATGGGAATCAATCGTTTCAATCCAGAGGCGGGGGCATTGCAATCCGAAGAGGTGGATATGGGACTTACCAAGACCGATATTGGCTGGCCTGTGGAATCACGCGGACTGTATGAGTTCATGCACTATTTGCAAAAGTACGGAAATGTGGATATCTACATCACAGAAAATGGAGCTTGCATCAATGATGATTTGGAAAACGGCAAAATTAATGATGGCCGCCGGATTGCATACTATGAGCAGCATTTGGCCCAAATTCATCGGATTATCAATGACGGCATTAATCTGAAAGGCTATATGGCTTGGTCTTTGATGGATAACTTTGAGTGGGCGGAAGGATACCGTATGCGCTTTGGTCTGGTGCATGTGGATTACCGTTCGCTGGTCAGAACACCTAAAGAAAGCTTCTATTGGTATCAGAATGTGATCAAAAATAATTGGGTGGAAACACGAATTTAGGCTGCTCTTCAATGTTGAGGAAGTAACGTTGTGAACTTATCATTAAATAAGTAATTTAACGTTAGTTCTATTGTTAAGCGCAGGGCAAACGTGTTAATCAGAAAAAAGACGGTACATCGGAAACCCGATGCACCGTCTTTTTTTGTTATTTAATTTCAGCGAAGAGTGCACATGTTCATGAAGGTTTCATAAGGTCTGGACTGTTTCATGTTATGAGAAGAGCGTTTTTGGGTTATAAGAAGTAAGAAGAAGTAATCTGGTCCTTGTCAACAGTTAAAATACAAATAAAGTGTCCAAATTGCGAAAGAAATTTGAACATTTGTTGACTAAAAATCATACTGATGTGGTATATTGGTATAAGGAAAGCACTTACAAAAAGGGAAAAGGAAGTGTTTACTATGGCATCGAAGACAGCAATGGTAAGCCAATTGGAGCGCAAAGATAAAAATATGCGGCGTGCAGTGTTAACGATGACAGTTCTGGCTTGGATTGCCCTCATTACGGGAGTAATCATGTGCCTGATTAACCTGAATGATTTTAATGATCGTAACCTCGGATTAATGGTGGGTATCGGTTTCTTGGTGGGTAGTGTATTTATTTACGTAATTGCCAAATCGATTGGACTTGTTCATACACGCCGGGAAGACGAAGGCGCCGATTAAATAATCTTGCGTTATTTCGTTCATAATAAGACTGGATGAGCACCCGGAATCCCAGTCAATAAAGCCCTTTGCGGATTCGTTGATACTGTTCAACGGGACTGCAAAGGGTTTTATTTTGTGACTTGAAGTGTAAAGATTACAATGAGGAAATATCAAGTGTGCAAGCGATTTGTGAGAAAAAATTCACACATTTAAGGTGCAAAATCGACAAATTTGTTAACATGAACAAAAAAGTTGCTCATTTCTGATATCTTTAGATGGAAGAGAGTAGTATACTGTTTTTTCAGTATGAGCGAATTTAAGGAGAGGGGATCAAGATGAACAAGAAACCTAGGTCGCTAATTCGGATAATCATTCCGGTTGTCCTGACGTTGGTTACAATTGCATTGATTGTCTGGCCAATGCTGGCAGGCGGGCAGTACGTTGTTCTGGATCCGAAAGGGCCTATTGGCGCTTCGCAGAGAGATTTGATTGTCATTTCGACAATTCTGTGTGCAGTCGTTATTGTGCCTGTATTGATTTTGTCTGCTGTAATTGTATGGCGTTACCGCGACAAACCGGACAATAAAGCTGCTTATGAGCCTAACTGGTCTCATAGCACTAAAGCGGAGGCTATCTGGTGGACCGTTCCGATTATCATTATTGGTTTGCTGGCGATTGTAACCATTCGCTACACCTATGATCTGGAACCTTCGAAGCCAATGGCTTCCGAGAAAGCACCGGTGACCATTCAAGTATCTTCACTGGACTGGAAATGGTTGTTTATGTATCCGGAGCAAGGTATTGCAACGGTCAACACGTTGAATATCCCGGCAGACCGGCCCGTAAAATTTGAGCTCACCGCGGATTCACCGATGAACTCGTTCTGGATTCCGCAACTTGGTGGACAGATTTATACAATGTCGGGTATGGCGATGACCTTGTACTTGCAAGCTGATCATGAAGGTCAATATTGGGGTTCAGGTGCCAACTTTACCGGGGAACACTTTGCCCAAATGCGTTTTGATGTCAATGCTACATCAGAAGAAGATTTCGACAAATGGGTGAATGAAGTGAAACAACAATCCCAACCGCTGACGCAAGAAATGTATAAAACACTGGCGGAACCGGGAACAAGCAATGTAGCTTATTATTCTTCCTTCCCAGAAGGATTGTTCCAGGACATCGTGACCAAGTATGTTGTTGATGGTCAAAGTGCTCATAGTAAGCACGGTGAAGCTTCTGGTGCCAAAGAGATTACTACGCAAGACGTGGACAAGAGTGCTAACTAAAGATTCGAAAGGAGGCCCCCAATGTTAGAGAGACTTAAGGAGTTTGCATCGGAGTTTTTCGTTACCGGTGATCCGCTGATTTATGGTGCGGACGTGGCGATCGGAATTACGATGATTACCATCGTAGCGGTGTTGACTTATTTCAAAAAATGGGGCTGGCTCTGGCGTAACTGGTTAACTACCGTCGATCATAAAAAGATCGGTATTATGTATATTATTGCTTCCATTATCATGCTTTTCCGTGGTGGTGTGGATGCACTGATGATGCGTCTTCAGCTAGCTATGCCTAACATGGATTTCTTACATCCCGAGCATTATAATCAGGTCTTTACGACTCACGGTACGATCATGATCCTATTCATGGCGATGCCGTTTATGTTCGGTTTATTTAATGTTATTGTACCGCTTCAAATAGGGGCAAGGGACGTTGCGTTCCCGTTCCTGAATGCACTAAGCTTCTGGTTATTCTTCCTGGGAGCAATGCTGTTCAACCTGTCCTTCGTTATCGGTGGTTCACCGGACGCAGGCTGGCTCAGTTATCCACCTTTATCGGAGCTATCGCATAGCCCGGGGGTGGGACAAAACTTCTATATATGGGGTATTCAGATTTCGGGTATCGGTTCCCTGGCTACCGGTATCAACTTCCTGGTTACCATCATTAAAATGCGTGCGCCAGGCATGAAATGGATGAAAATGCCGATGTTTACATGGTCGGTATTCTCCACTTGTATTATCATTCTGTTTGCATTCCCAATCTTGACAGTGACACTTGCATTGCTCTTCCTCGACAGGTTTGCGGGGGCGCATTTCTTCACACTTGATTTGGGCGGTAATCCGATGATGTATATCAACTTGATCTGGATGTGGGGTCACCCTGAGGTATATATCGTTGTCTTGCCGGCATTCGGCGTGTTCTCCGAGGTTGTAAGTACATTCTCGAAGAAAAAATTGTTTGGTTACAAATCAATGGTATTTGCGATGCTGATCATTAGCTTCCTGTCCTTCTTTACATGGGCGCATCACTTCTTCACGATGGGTTCGGGAGCAGATGTCAATGCATTCTTCGCCGTTACCACGATGTTGATTGCCATACCAACAGGGGTTAAGATATTTAACTGGCTGTTCACCATGTTCCGAGGAAGGATACGCATGGATACTCCGATGCTATGGACAATAGCATTTATACCATGCTTTATCGTCGGGGGGATGACGGGGGTTATGTTGTCCGTTGCACCTGCTGACTTCCAGTTCCACAACAGTTACTTCCTGATTGCCCACTTCCACCAAGTATTGATCGGTGGTGTAGTATTCGGATACTTTGCAGGTCTGTACTACTGGTGGCCTAAAATGTTTGGATTCCAACTACCTGAAAAACTGGGTAAATGGGCTTTCTGGACTTGGAATATCGGTTTCTATGTCTGCTTCATGCCGCAGTACGCTGTCGGTTTGATGGGTATGACACGTCGTCTGAGCACCTATGGCTGGGATACTGGCTGGTGGGAACTGAACTTTGTATCCACAATCGGGGCATTCCTGATGGGTGTCGGATTCTTGTTCCAGGTTGCACAAATCGCAGACGGCATTCGGAAATACAAAACACTCAAAGCTTCTGGCGACCCTTGGGGTGGTCGTACGCTCGAGTGGTCGATTCCTTCACCTGCTCCTGAATATAACTTCGCCATTACACCGCGCGGAGATGATATTGATGAGTGGTGGGAAGAGAAAGAACGTCGTGCCAAAGGAATTTATCCACCTGAACAGCCGCTTGAGCCGATTCATATGCCTAAGAATTCCGCGATTCCGTTCATCATGTCTATATTCTGGTTCATTGCCGGTTTCGGCTTTGTATTCGGATGGCTGTGGATGGCGATTCTTGGACTCGCTGGCGTAGGGATTTGCATGATCGCTCGTTCATTCTCATACGATACGGATTATTATATTCCGGTTGACGAAATTAAGCGTACCGAAGCGTCGTTAAGGGGGTCGGTATAAATGGCTCAAGTAGCCGCGAAGCACGGTCATGACCATGCACATGATCATGACCATGGTCACCATGACCCGCAAGAATTGAAAATACTCGGATTCTGGTTCTTCCTGATTTCCGACGTTATCCTGTTCTCCGTATTGTTCGCAACCTTTATTGTGTTGCGTGACAATACGGCGGGCGGACCTGTGTTGTCTGAATTGATCAAAATGCCTGGTGTTATTGCCGAAACATTTATCTTGCTTACAAGTTCATTTACAAGTGGACTTGCGGTTCTTGCCATGAATCAGGGCAAGGTGAAGCAATTGATCAGCTGGCTGGCAGTTACAGCTGTTCTGGGTGCGAGCTTTATCGCCCTGGAAGTAACGGAGTTTATTGAGTTGATTCACGAAGGGTTCAGTTATACAACGAGTGCAGCTTCTGGTGCATTCTTCACCCTTGTGGGTACTCACGGACTTCACGTATCGCTCGGTCTGATCTGGATGATCGGATTGATGCTGCAACTGAAAAAACGTGGAATTACCGATGTAACCCGCGGTAAAGTCAACGTAATCAGCTTGTACTGGCACTTCTTGGACGTCGTCTGGATTTTCCTCCTGTCGGTCGTCTATCTGATGGGGGTGATGTAGATGGCAGAACATAACTCACATGAATCCCATGGCCACGAGCAGCATGGTTCACTCAAGTCCTATGTCATCGGCTTCATTCTGTCCGTCGTCCTCACAATCATCCCACTTGTGGTGGTTCTGAATGATATGATGGGCAGAACAGCTACACTGGCTGTTGTTTTGGTAACAGCTGCATTTCAGTTCGTGGTTCAACTCTTCTTCTTCATGCATATCCGTGAAACGGAAAAACCACGCTGGAATGTAATGGCTCTGATTTTTGGTCTATTGATCATGCTGACCATCGTCATTGGTTCTGTCTGGATCATGTTGAACAATACAGTTGCACATTAAGTTTTAGGCAATAGCTTAGGGATCTCCCGACTTTATTTAAAAGTCGGGAGATCTTTTTTGATTGCACGGAATGCGGGTAGAATAAGGTAAGGGACAGACGAGTTCCAAAAAGTCGAAAATAATGTCGAAAAAAGTTCTTGATTTTTCTTCTCGAATCCGTATACTCAGAAATATAAGTAATCCGAAACGTTTTGGAGGAAAGCAATTGGCTACAATCAAAGACATATCACAGAAGACGGGATTTTCGATTACGACCGTATCCAGAGCTCTGAATGGGTACTCGGACGTCAGCGATAGTACGCGCAAATTGATTAAAGAAGCCGCCGAAACCCTGAACTATAGTCCGAATGGTCTAGCGAGAGGCCTGGTCATGAAGGAAACCAAAACGCTGGGGTTGCTCGTATCAGGCATGACGTACAAAAACATCGATAACAACTTTGTTTTCGAAGTGCTTTGCGGTATTAATGATAGCGCTGCCAATTCGGATTATGATCTGATTTTGTTCAGCACGAATACAGCGAAGCAAAAGATGAAAACGTACACACAGCTGTGCAGGGAACGAAAGGTGGATGGCGTCATTCTTCAGGGTGTGAAGACGGATGATCCGTATTTGCAGGAAGTATTGGATAGTGACATTCCTTGTGTATTAATTGATATCCCCATTCACAGTGAATATGTTGGTTTTGTATCAACGAATCACAAACAAAGTGCACAGACTGCTGTAGAGCACCTTATTAGTTTGGGTCATCGGCAGATTGCCATGGTGAATGGTTACCCGGAGGCTTTTGTTTCCAAGGAGCGCTATGAAGGATATTCCGATGCAATGAGCAGCGCAGGATTCAGCTTGAAGCCTGAATGGATCGTAAACGGGAATTTCACGGAAGAGGAAG
Organism: Paenibacillus sp. ALJ109b; assembly: GCF_010747435.1. Classification (NCBI taxonomy): domain Bacteria; kingdom Bacillati; phylum Bacillota; class Bacilli; order Caryophanales; family Paenibacillaceae; genus Paenibacillus; species Paenibacillus sp. ALJ109b. Next base: position 92,546 of record NZ_JAAIFP010000034.1, on the reverse strand, counting down.
CACAGCAGCAAGCAGCAGAGTTGTTGAAGGCTTATCCGGAAATTACGGCAATCTTTTGTGCAAGCGACATGATGGCTCTGGGTGTAATGAAGGCTGCGAATGAACTAGGTATCACTATACCGGATGAATTGTCTGTAGTGGGATTTGATGACATTCCGACAGCCGCTTATTTTCAACCACCACTCACCACCATCGGACAGAACATGTATCAGTTGGGACATGAAGCTGCAAACCTGCTGATGGGCATGCTGAGATCGGAAAACAGCCCCAAATTTAATATTTTGCAAAATGAATTGGTTTTGAGATCCTCGACAGCCAAACCAGGTCGCTGAGTTTAGTTGAGAACACGGTTCACGAGGGCTTGCAAAATGAACGAGATGAAGAGAGCACCGAAATGTTTTATTAAATCCGAAACGTTTCGGTATTATTTTTACTCAAATCCAAAACGTTTCGGATACATCATAAGATAGACATAGGGGGAATACACATTGCTGAAATACGATGCAGGACAAGGAGAATGGAGTAACTGGCTGGTAACTGAAACCGGGTTTGATCCGGCTCATCAAGGGAAAGGCGAAGCTGTGCTCTCACTTGGAAACGGCTACATGGGACTTCGCTCCGCAACGGACGAGAATTATGTTGGACAAGTGCGGAACTGGTTCGTAGCTGGAACCTTCAATAAGTTTGACGAACATGAAGTAACTGAACTCCCTAATGCAGCAGATGTGACGGAGCTTTCAATCACCCTGAATGGGGAAACCTTCAGCTTGGAAAAAGGAAGAACGATCAGCTACAGTCGTCAACTGAATCTCAAAAACGGTGAGCTGACTCGTAACGTGGTATGGCAGAGCCCAACAGGAGAAAGCTTTGAACTTCAATTCCGTCGTTTTGTTTCCTTGAGTAACCGTCATCTGGTTGGTTCATCCGTAAGCATCAAGCCACTGGATGGTCAGGCGCGTGTTCACATTGCATCCGGTATTAATGGACAATGGACGAACTCGGGTGCGCAGCATTTCACAGAAGGCGAAAAACGCATATTTGAAAAGACATATATTCAAATGACGTCAACGACGACACAATCTGCTATTGATTTTGTAACCAATACGGTGCACCACTGGCAGCTGAATGGTGAAAAGGTTGAGCCGGAACTGCGTCAAACGATGGGACGTCGCAAGGTTGGCATCGAAGGCACAGTGACCGTGGAAACCGGACAATCGGTAACACTGGAAAAAATCTCGAATGTGCATACCAGCCGCGATCTGGTGTACAGCAACGGTGGATATTCACTGGATCAAATGCGTGAATCGGCGCTGACAGAGCTGAAGCAAGAGTCGCAAAAAGGGTATGATCAGCTATTTCGTGAAAGCGCTAACTCCTGGGCGGATACTTGGTCCACGTACAATATTGAAGTGGACAGCACAAGTGGTTATGACCAGCTTGCCATCCGTTTTGCCATCTATCACCTCGTCATTATGACACCTGCGCATGATAATCGCATGGGCATCGGGGCGAAAGGATTAAGTGGTGAAGGGTATAAGGGACATTCCTTTTGGGATACGGAAATCTTCATCCTTCCATTCTTCATCTACAGCAATCCCAAGATCGCAAGATCCTTGCTGGAATATCGATATCAGGGGTTGGATGGAGCTAGAAGCAAGGCCAAGGAGAACGGATTCGAAGGAGCCATGTATCCGTGGGAAGCAGCCTGGATCGAAGATGGCGAAGTTACACCGGTATGGGGAGATGTAGATATCGTAACCGGAGAACAGACGAAGATCTGGTCCGGCTTCATTGAACAGCATATTACCTCTGACATCGCTTATGCCGTTTGGCATTACGTCCAGTCTACAGGTGATGAGGCGTTCATGGATCAATATGGCTACGAAATCATTTTTGATACAGCAACGTTCTGGGCCAGCCGTTTGGAGTGGGATGAGGCCAAGGGCCGCTATCATATCAATGAGGTTGTTGGACCGGATGAGTATAAGGAACATGTGGACAACAATGCTTTTACCAATCATATGGCTCACTTCAATATGGAACTGGCCATTCAATATTATGAACAGCTTCAACAGGAGAAACCTGAGTTGCTCAAAGCATTGTCTGCGAAGCTTGACCTGACATCTGCTCGGGAAGCGTGGAACAAGCTGAATCAAATGTATCTGCCAGGGCCAAATGAACAAGGACTTATTCCACAAGATGATACTTACTTGAAGAAGAAAGTTATTGATCTTACCCCTTATAAAAATCAGACGAAAGTCGCCAGCATCTTCAATGACTACAATCTGGATCAGGTTGGTGAAATGCAAATTTCGAAGCAGGCTGACATCATGATGCTGTTCTTCCTGCTTGAGAATAAATTTGAACCCGCTATCAAACGTGCGAATTATGACTACTACGAGGAAAAAACATTGCATGATTCCTCACTGTCCCTATCGACGCACAGTATCCTTGCCAGTGATTTCGGTGATCGTCCGCTCGCATATGATCTGTTCCGCCGGGCGTCTGAGATTGATCTGGGACCGCATATGCACTCTTCGGATGCAGGCATCCATTCAGCATCTCTGGGCGGAATATGGGAATGTGTTGTGATGGGATTTGCCGGAGTTCGCATGTTGGATGGCCAGCTTCATCTTGATCCGAAGCTGCCAGAATCCTGGAGCAGTCTGAAATTCCCGCTTTACTGGCAAAACCAGCTATTGCATATCACAATCACGTCCGAGGGTATTCTAATCGAGAGTGATGCAGAGGAAGAAATTTCTCTCCTTCTGTCCGGTCAGCAAGTTACTTTCAGCAAACGGTTTCAAACCTTGGTTTAATATAAATCCATGTGGAGGTCATTCAAATGAAAAAAGGGTCCGCAAGTTTGGTCATGATGCTGATTTTGGTATTAGTGTTATCCGCGTGTTCTTCAGGTGGAAGCAACAGTGCAGAAGGTGGAAAAGGAGAAAAAGTAAAACTCACCTTCTCCGTATGGGGAGATGTCAACTCCGGTGCGGATGAAGTGAAGCTTGCGGAAGAGTTCAATGCTACACATCCGGATATCGAAGTGAAGTTTGAGCCAATTCCAAGTGAAGGTTATGGAACAAAACTTACTACATCTCTGGCAGCAGGTCAGGCACCAGACGTATTCCTGGTTGGTGAAGGCGACTACTACAAATACGTTGATAAAGGTGTAATTGAGCCACTTGATGAGTATTTGAGCAAAGACACTGCCTTTAATCTAGATATTTTCCAAAAGGATCTCATTGAAAATATGAAAATCGAAGGCAAACAATACTACTTGCCTAAAGATTTCAACCCACTTGCACTTTGGTACAACAAACGCATGTTTGATGAAGCGGGAATCCCTTATCCAACAGATGAATGGACATGGGATGACATGATTGCAACTGCACAAAAACTGACTAAAAAAGATGGCAATAAATATACTCAATTCGGTTTCAATGCAGGCAAATGGGAATATCCAATCTATACGTACCTGTGGGATTACGGTACAGATATCGCGAATGAGGATGGAACAGCTGCGGAAGGCTACATGAACAGTGAAAAAACGATAGCGGCAATGGATCAATATGTATCCTGGTCTCAAGGAGATAGCCGTGTATCCCCGACGCCACTGGATTCCGAGACGCTTGGCGGAGATTCATCGATGTTCATGACAGACAAGCTCGCTATGATGATTACAGGTCGTTGGATCAAAGGTGATCTCGACAAATCTGATGTTCAATATGGTTCTGCACTTATTCCACAAAATACGGATGGTACTCGTTCAAGCATCATCGCAAGTGCGGGTTGGGCGATCAACGCAGCCGGTAAAAATAAAGAAGCGGCTTACGAACTGGTGAAATGGCTCTCGGGTACAGATGCACAGAAGCTTCGCTCTGCAAACGGTAAAGTACTGCCAGCGACTGTGAAGGAATTGGACGAAGTCAAAGCCAAAGAAGTAGCAGACAAACCGGTCATCGAAATGATGGATTATGCTAAAAAGCCGGTAACCATGCGTTCTACAAACGGACCTGCGTTTGTTGAAGAATTCACCAAGGCGCTTGAAAAAGTGCTGCTTGGCAAACAGGATGTCAAAGGCGCTCTGGATGAAGCTGCGAAGAACGTTGACAGCAAAATCAAGTAAAAACCATGCGGGTGAGTCGGCGGCCATGCTGATTCACCCTCTTCATCAAGGAGGCTGCTATGCGTAATTCTAAATCCGAGCGTGCCGGGTATTGGTTCATTTTGCCCTGGCTTATAGGCTTGTTACTCTTTACCATTGGTCCAATGTTATTCTCTCTGCTGCTGGCTTTTAGCAAATGGGATATTATTACCGGCGTACAATCGATCGAATGGGTTGGTCTGGATAACTTCAAAACGATGTTTCATGACGAGCTGTTCTATCAATCGTTGAAAGTTACCTTTATTTTCGCTCTGGTATCCGTACCGCTGTATCAGGTGGCATCACTGCTTATCGCCTTGCTGCTGAATATGCGGAACAGAGGAATGAAATTTTTCCGATTAATTTATTTCATGCCATCCGTCATTCCGGCTGTAGCTGCATCAATGATGTGGATTATGATTTTCAATCCGGAATACGGCATTCTGAACCGGGCGCTTGCCTTTTTCGGCGTACAAGGGCCAGCTTGGCTTCAAGATCCGAGCTATGCGCTGGGCGCACTGATTGTCATGGGTTTGTGGGGCGTCGGCAACACGATCATCATTTATTTGTCTGGCTTGCAGGGAGTTCCCGAAGAACTGTATGAAGCTGCCAATCTGGATGGTGCGGGACCGTTTCAACGGTTTTTCAACATCACATTGCCTATGATTTCCCCAACGGTATTCTTCAACGTAATTATGGGGATTATCGGCGGATTCCAGTATTTCACACAAGCATTTGTTATGACCAATGGGGGACCGCTTAACTCGACCTTGTTCTATAACTTGTATCTGTACAATAAAGCTTTTACCGATTTTGAAATGGGTTATGCTTCGGCATTGTCCTGGGTATTGTTCATCATCATTCTGGCGTTTACGCTGCTGGTCATCCGCAGTTCTTCGATGTGGGTCTATTACCAGGGCGATAACGAAAAGGATTGAGAGGAGGACAAATGATGAATCAAGCAACGACACGGAAACCGGTCTACTCGAAACTATTCTCTATGCTCATGCTTCTTGCTGGTGCGGCCGTCGTGCTGATCCCGCTGTTATGGACGTTTGCAACGTCTCTTAAAACACCTGCCGAGGTGTTCAAAGATGATTTTTTCCCGGCTGTATGGATGTGGTCTAACTATAAAAATGCCGTTCTGGCCATCCCGTTTTTTACATTTTTGAAAAATACGCTGATTATTCTGATTCCGGTATTAGTCGGTACCGTATTCTCGTCTGCCCTATGTGCGTATGGTTTCGCCCGGTTTAACTTCCGCGGCAAACGCACATTGTTCCTGGTGCTATTGGCGACGATGATGCTGCCTTCACAGGTAACGATGATCCCGATGTTCATCATGTTCAAGGAAATCGGCTGGGTTGATACATTTTTACCACTCATTATCCCTGCATTCTTCGGGGGCGGAGCGTTTAACATCTTCCTGATCCGCCAGTTCATGCGCGGCATTCCGCGTGATCTCGATGAGTCCGCTTTTGTAGATGGAGCAAACAAAATGCAGATTTTCACTAAAATCATGCTGCCACTTTCCATGCCGCCGCTGATTGCTGTTTCCATCTTTACTTTTATGGGCGTATGGAATGACTTCCAGGGACCACTCATTTATCTGAACTCTAGTGAGAAATATACGTTGGCTCTCGGATTGTCCATGTTCAAAGGGCTGTATAACGTGGAATGGAACATGCTCATGGCTGCAACGATGCTAATTATGCTTCCGCCACTCCTTGTGTTCTTTGTTGCACAAAAATACTTTATTGAAGGCATTTCTATCTCTTCTGCAATCAAGGGCTAATCGTCTGTATTAATAGAAGAGACAAGCGGTGAGCCAAACCGCAGAGGAGGACTACCATGGCCACATTAACAAGCAGACATCCATTTAATTTGTATTATAACGCAGGTGAATATGTAAAGATTTGCGGTACCCAGGACGGATACTTTCCTGATTTTGGGCATCATATGGCTAACGAAATGGGCGGTGTATGGCTGCATCCGATCAAGCTGCTGGACGGCTTCTGGCTGAAGGTAACCGATCTGGATCGCAACATTGCGGTATGGGCAAGGGCAGATGGATTCACAAGTGAATCCTGGGGCGGAAGCCGGTTCGATTATGATCACGGTTTGAGTCACATTCCGGTATCCATTGAACGCAACCAGTTTGCCCCCGATTATGAAAAAGGCATGGTCGCTGAATATGAGATCAGCGCTTACGGCAAAGGAACAACCCGGCTCAAGCTGGAGCTGCTGTCGCGTACCGATCTCCGTCCAGTGTGGTATTCGGATGAGATCGGAATTTTCCCAGGAGCGGGTGAAACGGCAGAAGCTATTTCGCCGCGCAAAGTCATCGTCAAAGATGATGCCCAAGACTGGTACGCCATGATTGGAAGTGACCTGCCTGGAACGGAAATGACCGTTGGTCCTGAAATTTACGGACCAGAACTGACGGCAGGCAAGGGCACAGGCATTTCTTTTGTAACCGAATGCACGCTGGAGGAGAAGGATGTGTTCCGCTTCCGGTTATTTGTTGCCGGTTCGGAGTCGTCCCGTGAAGCCTGTGAGCAGACTTATGCAGTTATCGAACGTGACCACGTCAGCTTGAAAGAGCAGAAGCAGCAGCTCTACGACAAGTTGGATCAGCGCGCAGTGCTGAACATTGAAGGCGAAGATGATCTAAACGAGCAATTTGCCTGGGTGAAGCGCAATAATCAGTGGCTGGTGCAGCAAGTAGACGGAATTGGTCGTGGATTGACGGCAGGTGGACCCACGTATCCGTGGTGGTTCGGCTGTGACAGTACGTATGCGCTTCAGGGTGTTCTTGCTACGGGAGATCATCAACTGGTGCGGGATACGTTGAATCTGTTGCTGGAGAAATCCAAGGAAGCGAACGGCAATGGACGTTTTGTGCATGAAGTGACCACGATAGGAGCGGTGTCTAACCGCGGCAACACGCAGGAGACGGCACACTATATCGCCTTTGTATGGGAAATGTTCCTGTGGACCGGAGACGATGCACTTCTGCGCGAGCATTATGACTATTGTGTTCAGGGAATCGACTGGCTGCTGGGTGAGATGGACCCGGACGGAGACCTCTTCCCTTCCGGTTACGGCATCATCGAAATTGCCGGCTTGAATATGGAATTGATTGATAGTGCCGTATATACTGCGAAGGCACTTCAGGCCCTTGAGCACATGAGTCTCTATTTGGGTGAAACGAAGCGGCATCAGACATATCAAAAACTGGCCGAACAAACGGTACGCGCAGTGAATGATGTGTATTGGTCTGAAAAAGACAGCCTATATGCGGATGCCGTTGCACCTATTTCCGATATTGTGCCCAAGGTAGATTACATGGTTTCTCTCGCTGAAAAGCAAGGGATCAAAGACTACCGGGAGTACGTGGAAGGATTGCTTGCCGATGCAGGTGAGAATCAGAAAGATCGCGGTTGGCTGCTGAACAAAAACTGGGTCATTGTCACCCCCATGGAAGCAGGAATTGCCGATCAGTACAAAGCACAGCGTGCGCTGGAAGCGATGCGAAACCGCGACTTTATCGGTGAATACGGTACGTATCTTGCTGCCATGTATCAACAGGGCACGATGACAATCTCTACCGGAGCACATGCGGTTGCAGAAGCTGCGTACGGGCATCCGGATCACGCACTGGATTTACTGCGCCGAATGGGGAAAAGCTTCTCACGTGTAGTGCCAGGTTCATTCTCGGAGATGTCCCCGGACTACGGCTGTGTCGTACAGGCGTGGACCATCTATGCACTGGCTGTACCAGTCGTGCGACACTTCTTCGGCGTTCAACCGGAAGCACAGCACCGTCGTGTAACTTTATCACCTGATATGCCGCAGGCATGGGAAAACAAAACATGCAGTCTGAAACATCTGATGGTAGGCGATGCGGAGTTCGATATTCATTTTGAATCCCGTGAGGGCAAACGGGTTGCGAGCATTACCAACGCATCGGGCTGGACGGTCGTTCTGAACTGGAAGGGCGAGAGACGGGAAAGCAACGAGAAACGAATTGAATGGCAACTAGAGCAATAACATGGGGAGGAACGGGTAAATGAAAGGGAACGGAGCACTTCAAGCCGTTATTTTTGATTTGGATGGTGTCATTACCGACACGGCGGAGTACCATTATGTAGCGTGGAAAAAGCTGGGGGAATCGCTGGATATTCCGTTTGACCGGGAATTCAACGAGCAGTTAAAGGGCATTAGTCGCGGGGAGTCGCTGGCGCGCATTTTACGTCTTGGTGGCATGGAAGATGCATTTTCGGTTGAGGAAAAGGAAGAATTCGCACAGCGTAAAAACGAACATTATGTCTCGTTGCTGGATTCGCTGACACCGGAGCATACTTACCCTGGAATTCGGGAATTGCTGCTTGAGCTGAAAGCCTCCGGCATTCCTGCGGTGATCGCCTCGGCCAGCAAAAATGCTCCTCAAATTCTGAAGGCGCTGGAGTTGGACTCGCTGTTCCGCTATGTGGTACATCCGGATTCCGTACCACACGGCAAGCCAGCACCTGATCTGTTCCTGCGCGGAGCGGAAGAAGTAGGTGCTGAGGTTAAAGCCTGCATCGGCATCGAGGATGCGCAGGCGGGTATTGAGGCCATCAAATCCGCAGGCATGATCGCCGTGGGTATTGGTGAGGAAGCTGTACTTAAAGGTTCCGGAGTGGACGTGGTGCTGAAGGATACGACACAGCTCACGTTGTCATTCCTGGAGCGTACGTTGCAGGAGCACAGCCATTAAGCAGAAAAGGGGAGATGCAGCATGAACCGGGCATGGTGGAAAGAAGCCGTTGTATATCAGGTGTACTGGCGGAGCTTCCTGGATGCGAATGGAGACGGCATCGGGGATTTGGAGGGCTTGATGCTCAAGCTCGACTATATCAAAAGTCTGGGTATTGATGTCATCTGGCTTAATCCCATCTATGAATCGCCGGATAAAGACAACGGGTATGACATAGCGGATTATTACCGCATCATGGCGAAAGCCGGAACGATGGAGCAGTTCAAGCAATTGCTGGACAAGGTCCATGAACTGGGCATGAAACTCATTATGGATCTGGTGGTCAATCATACATCAGAGCAGCATGCATGGTTTGAAGAATCACGTTCATCTGTCGATAACCCGAAACGCGACTGGTATATATGGAAGCCGGGGAAACTGGATGGCCCGCCGAACAACTGGCGCTCCTATTTTGAACCGTCGACCTGGACATATGACGAGCGAACGGGAGAGTATTATTTCCACTCTTTTGCCAAGGAGCAGCCTGATCTGAATTGGGAAAATCCCGAGCTGCGTGAGGAGATTTATCGGATGATGCGTTTCTGGCTGGATCAGGGCATTGATGGCTTCCGCATGGATGTTATTAATCTGCTCGCCAAGCTGGAAGGTTTCCCGGATGCGGAGCACCCGGAGAACATTGATTATCTGGGCAATAATCCGGGTATTCATGAATATTTGCAGGAAATGAACCGGGAGGTTCTCCAGCATTATGACATCATGACCGTAGGAGAGATTCCATTTGTCACACCTGAGGATGGTCTCTTGTATGTGGGCGACAAAAGGAAAGAGCTGCATACGTTATTCCATTTCCAGGTGGCGGATGACATGCCTACTTGGGATCTGGCACGGTACAAGGAAATTCAGGAGAGCTGGTATGAAGCTTTCCGACATGAAGGTTGGAACTCCCAGTTCCTGAACAATCATGATCACACCCGACAGGCTTCAAGGTACGGAAATGATGGACAATACCGTGTGCAATCGGCCAAACAACTGGCGACCATGATTCATACCCTTCCGGGAACACCGTATGTATTCCAGGGAGAGGAGATCGGCATGACGGGTGTCCGGTTCTCTTCGATTGATGAATATCACGATATTGCAATGAAGAACAAATATAAGGAAGAAATCGGTAAAGGCCGTGCGCCAGATGAAGTGCTCCACAGTCTTCAGCCGCTGAGCCGGGATAATTCCCGCACACCAATGCAGTGGGACAGCAGCAAGCATGCCGGGTTTACCGAAGGGCAGCCGTGGATGCAGTTGAATCCCAACTATGAAGAGATTAATGTGGAGCGGGATTTGGCCGCGCAGGATTCCATATTTGCATATTATCAGCAGCTAATTGCCCTGCGTAAAACGCACGCGGTTATGGTCTATGGAGATTATCGTGACCAATCGGCAGGGGAAGAGCATGTATATGCATATAGCCGCAGTCTGGATGGAGAGACATGGCTTGTCATTCTCAATCACTCGGACCGGGAGCAGTCCTATCGTCTGCCTGCTTCATTCGCTGATCGAGCCACGAATGCCCGCTTTATCATTGGCAATCTGGATCGGTCAACCTCCGATGAGGTTAGCGAAGGCCACCTTCGTTTGCGTCCTTATGAGGCGCTCATTTACTCCTTATAATACATCGCAAGAGCACCAGAGCCTGGCGGGGATTTTTCCGTCGGGTTCTTTGATTTATCCCAACATTGGGGCACTAGTGTTATATTTTTATTTAAGAAAAATGATTTTAGGAGATGCAATAATGAAGACTAAGGTTATACGTTATTATCGTTTTGGCGAGCCGAGCGAAGTGCTGTGCATAGAGGAGAAGGAGATAGTGCCCCCTGGCCCCGGTGAATTAGCGGTGAGGATGTGCGCTCGGCCTATTAATCCTTCAGATGTCATTCCCGTTCGAGGCGCATATCCTCATCGGACGGCATTGCCAGCTGTACCTGGGTTCGAGGGAGTGGGGATCGTGGAGGCAGTAGGACCGGGAGTATCCAATCAACTGTTAGGCCAACGTGTCTTACCGCTGAGAGGCGAGAACACGTGGCAAGAGGTGGTGAAAACTTTGGATCGACATGCGATCATTGTGCCTGATGATATTAATGATCAATCGGCAAGTCAGATCTACATTAACCCGATAACAGCTTGGCTGATTTGTACGGATATACTTCATCTTACGTACGGTGATACCTTGATTGTCAATGCCGGTGGTTCCGCGATTGGGCGAATCTTCGCCCAATTATCGAAGATTCTGGGATTTCGTATGATTGCGCTCACAAGAAATGATTGCCATACTGCTGAGTTATATCGCCTTGGGGCAGCTTTTGTCGTGAATACGATGGAAGAGTTGTTACAGGAGAAAATTGCAGAATTAACGGAGGGGCGTGGCGCAAATGCGGCCGTCGACTGTATCGGAGGGGCAGATGGAGAGCAACTTGTGAGTTGTATAAGACCGCATGGAACCGTAATAAGCGTCGGACTGCTCTCGGGTATCTCACCGTTATGGCATGAGGTGACCCGCGGAACACAAGTTAACGTTAAACTCTTTTGGCTAAAGCATTGGGTAGAGCGATGTTCGCAAGAACAATGGGAACAGGTATTCAATGAAGTAATTGAGTTAGTTCGAGAAGGCCGACTATTGATGGCAAACATTGGGGCGACGTATGAGCTTACTAATGTGAAACAGGCCATTGAAACCGCTGAATCAAGCATCGAGGGAAAGGTTCTTCTATTAAGTCAATGCAAATAGATTGTAAAAATATCGTAGTTTAGATGCTGTTCGTATCATGAGGTTAGCCAATAATTACTGGTTAATCTTTTTTTATTTTTATAAAAAAAGGTACACAAAAGATACAAAATGAACTAAAATGAACTTATATGAACATTATCTGACTAACGAAAGGAATGGATTAATGATGCAAAACCGTTATGCTGCACACCCAAATGAAGTGAAAAACTATGATACATCCCGTCTTCGCGAGGAATTCCTGATGGAGCAATTGTTTGCCACAGATGAATTGGTAACCGTTTACTCTCATGTAGATCGTTATATTGTAGGAACAGCTGTACCTCAAAGCAAGGATATCGCACTTGAAGTGAATCTGAAGGATATCGGAACGAACTTTTTCCTGGAGCGTCGTGAAATCGGTATCATTAATGTTGGAGGTCATGGAACTGTGACAGCTGACGGTCAAGGATACGAGATTGGTGCGAAAGAGTGCCTGTATATCGGCAGAGGTGTAAAAGAGGTTGTGTTTAAGAACAGCGGCAACGATCAGCCAGCTCAGTTTTATTTTGTATCCACACCGGCGCACCACACATATCCAACAGTAAAAGCAACGCAAGAACAAGCTCAGCCGAACCACCTCGGCAGTATCGAAAGCTCGAACGAACGGACGATCTATCGCTATATCCACCAGGGAGAAGGAGGAATCCAGAGCTGTCAGCTGGTGATGGGTATTACGGAACTCGACAAGGGCAACATGTGGAATACGATGCCTGCACATACCCACAACCGCCGTTCCGAAGTATACTTGTATTTCAACCTGCCGGAAGATGGCGTGGTATTCCATATGATGGGTGAGCCAAACGAAACACGGCATTTGGTTGTACGTGACCGTCAGGCCATCATCTCTCCTAGCTGGTCCATCCACAGTGGTGTTGGTACGAGCAGCTATACGTTCTGCTGGGCAATGGCTGGTGAAAACCAGACGTTCGAGGATATGGACGGCGTGGCGATGAAGGACCTGAAATAGGCGCGTAAATTCCAAAGAAACAGGAAGTTGATCTGTGATGAATCCATTGAAAAGACATGAAAAAATTATGGAGGCTCTGCTGGAGCGGCAGGAAGTCACCGTTAGTGATTTGAGTGAACTGCTGCAGGTGACGGGCAAGACCGTACGGGAGGATCTCGATAAGCTGGAAGGCATGGGATTGCTCGTACGTGTCCATGGGGGTGCGATGCTGGCTCAGAATGACCAGTACGGCATCCTCACAAGTCGTGGGGCTACGGAAAAGCACCATTCGGAGAAAACAGAGATTGCCGAGCGAGCCCTTGCTTATATCAGGCCAGGAGATATTGTTGCGCTGGACGGCGGAAGCACCACGTTGGAGATGGCGAAACGAATGGACAATCAGTCCATTACCGTAGTCACCAATGATTTGTTCATTATTGCTGAGCTGACCAAAAAGGAGCAGGTGCGACTGGTTGTGCCCGGCGGAGCAAGAGTCCGCAATATGCTGGTGGGAGACGATACGGCTGCCTTCATTTCCGGTCTCAACATTCACAAAGCGTTTATCTCCACGACGGCACTTCATCCGGAATTTGGACTTTCCATATATACAGGAGATCTGGTGCCACTAAAAAAAGCAATGATCTCTGCTTCTCAGCAGGTCTATGGCGTCGTGGATCATTATAAATTCGGACAATTTGCCCTTCGGACTTTTGCACACTGCTCGGAGTTGGACTGCATCATCAGCGACAGTCGGCTGGATGAGGAGACAGCGTCCCTTTACAGGCAAAATGGTATCGAAGTGGATTATCAGAGCTGACCTTCAGTTCCACAGTGGTTACGTGACTGCCGAGGCTGAAGAACACGGTTTGCAACCCAATAACCATGCGGAGGAATCATTCATGAACCCATTTGATTTAAGCGGACAAGTTGCACTTGTCACTGGTACATCAGGAGGTCTGGGGCAAGGAATGGCGATTGGCCTTGCTGAAGCCGGTGCGGATGTTGTGCTGGTGTCTTACTCCAATCCATCGGAAACAGCGCGTGCCATTGAGGCTCTAGGACGCAAAGCGTATGTAATTGAAGCTGACTTGAGCCGTGAGGACGAATTGACCGGGGTGTTTGAAAAGGCATTAGCCTTTCAAGGGAGAATTGATATTCTGGTCAACAATGCGGGAATTATTCGTCGTACACCTGCAGTCGATCACGGTCAGCAGGACTGGCATGATGTCATTGGTCTTAACCTGAATACGGTATTTTTCCTGAGCCAGTTGGCTGGCAGACATATGATTGAACGGGGAAGTGGCAAGATCATTAACATTGCCTCCATGCTGTCTTATCAGGGTGGAATTAATGTACCGGGATACACGGCCAGTAAACATGGGGTAGCCGGTTTAACGAAAGCACTCGCAAATGAATGGGCAGGCAAAGGTGTTCAAATCAACGGGATTGCACCAGGCTATATGGAAACAGACAATACGACTCAGATCCGCGCCGATGAAAATCGTTACCGTGACATCACGGCACGGATTCCGGCTGGACGCTGGGGAACACCTGAGGATCTGAAAGGTCCGGTTGTTTTCCTGGCATCGGCGGCTTCGGATTATTTGAATGGTCACGTACTGAATGTGGATGGCGGCTGGATGGCTCGTTAACGCTGTCAGCGATCAAAGGAGGTAACGACATGAAACTTGGTATTCTTGCGCATACGTTTGGCAAACAGCCTACAGCACAGCTTGCACAGACCATCGCGGATAACGGATTTAATTCGGTCCAGCTGGCATTAGCCAAGGCCTTGTCGGATGTGGATTCGGCCAATGGCAAGCTGAGCCCTGGACTGGCGAACGAGATCGGAGATCAGTTTGCACAGCGTGGAGTCAAGATTGCGGTACTAGGTTGCTACATCAACCCGATTGATCCTGATCCTGTGGCCCGTCGTGCAGACATTGATCGATTCAAGGAGCATCTGCGTTATGCCCGGGATTTCGGTTGCAGCATGGTCGCGACGGAGACTGGGGGCCTAGATACGTATCGCGACTCTCATCCGGACGGATATGAAGACAAGGCGTGGACGGTGCTGCGAGAGACGGTAGAGGAACTGGCGGAAGAGGCGGAAAAGTGGGGCGTTCATGCGGCGATTGAGCCTGTATCTACTCATACGCTACATACACGTGAACATATGATCCGTCTGTTTGAAGACATTCCTTCATCCAATCTGGGCATGCTGTTCGATCCTTGTAATCTGATCAAACAGCCACATGTGGCTGACCAGTCTGCATTCCTGCGTGAAGTGATGGAAACGCTGTATCAGCGCATCATTGTCATTCATGCCAAAGATGTGGCTTTCAATGCGCAGGGTGAGAAGTTCAATCCGGTGCCGGGTGAGGGCATTCTGGATTATCCGTTATTTTTTGAACTATTGAAGACCTATAAACCACACATCGATATTTCACTAGAAGGGGTAACGGCGGAGGAAGCTGTCCCGGCGGCCAAGCATTTACGTGAGATTTGGAGTGGCGTTCGGGTATAAACGGTATAAATTCGCGCAGAAGTTCAGCAGCTGATGGTTGCAAAAAAATCCTTAAAACCTTTGCTCCCGCAAAGGTTTTTTTGGTGTAGCAGTCTTCATCATACATATTTAATATTTCTCATCGGAAAAATCGGAAATATTTCTTTTCAAAAGCGACATCTTGTGAGAGAATATGGAAAACATACGCCACCATGTCATGACATCTAGGGATTTGCCAAACGTATAAGTTAAGGGAGGAAACAGATTTATGTCAAACGAACGTGAGCTTTCATTTGAAACATTGGCAATTCATGCCGGCCAGGAGATTGATCCGACCACCCATGCACGTGCAGTACCGTTGTACCAAACAACATCCTACGGATTCCGTGATACGGAGCATGCAGCCAATCTGTTTGGATTGAAAGAGTTTGGCAATATCTATACACGTCTGATGAATCCGACCACGGATGTGTTCGAACAACGTATTGCTGCACTTGAGGGAGGCGCTGGTGCACTGGCTACCGCTTCCGGTCAGGCAGCGATTACGTTCTCCCTCTTAAACATCGCAGGTGCGGGAGATGAGATTGTTTCCGCAGCGAGTCTGTATGGAGGAACGTACAATCTGTTCTCAACCACACTACCGAAACTTGGCTTAGATGTAAAGTTTGTAGATTCCAGTGATCCTGAAAATTTCCGGGCGGCGATTACGGACAAAACAAAAGCATTGTACGCTGAAACGATTGGTAATCCGCAAGGCAACGTACTGGATATTGAAGCTGTGGCAGCTATCGCCCATGAACATGGCATTCCTTTGATTGTAGACAATACATTCCCAAGTCCATATCTGCTTCGCCCAATCGAACATGGAGCCGATATTGTCGTTCATTCGGCTACCAAATTTATTGGCGGTCACGGTACTTCCATTGGTGGAGTTATTGTGGACAGCGGCAAATTTGACTGGAAAGCGAGTGGCAAGTTCCCGGGACTGACAAAGCCGGATTCCAGCTATCATGGTGTCGTATATACAGAAGCGGTTGGACCGATTGCTTATATTATCAAAGCTCGTGTACAATTGCTGCGTGACTTTGGTGCTACGATCTCACCTTTCAATTCATGGTTGCTCATTCAAGGACTGGAGACACTGCATCTGCGTGTTGAACGTCATAGCAGCAACGCACTGGCTGTGGCGCAATATCTGGAGAAACATGAGGATGTGGAATGGGTAAGCTACGCAGGTTTGCCGAGTCACCCTTCCTATGAACTGGCACAGAAGTATTTGCCGAAAGGCCAGGGAGCCATTCTGACCTTTGGTATCAAAGGCGGAGTGGATGCAGGACGCAAACTGATTGAAAATGTGAAGCTGTTCTCTCACCTTGCCAACGTAGGTGACTCCAAGTCACTGATCATTCATCCGGCAAGTACGACGCACCAACAGCTGACAGAAGATGAGCAGACTGCAGCCGGAGTTAATCCTGAGCTGATTCGTTTATCTGTAGGTACAGAGAATATTCAGGATATCCTCTACGATCTGGAGCAAGCCATTAAAGCTAGCCAGCAATCAAACGTTAGTGTTTAATTCATAACGTTAATAAATTAAATTCAAACGAGCCGCTTGTCCTTATGGACGAGTGGCTTTTTTTATTTTACATCGGCTAAGGTGAAAAACCCGTTTACAAATACAGAGCACAGGCATATAATAAAGCGAAAGTTGTATTGGGTAAAAATAATTGCATAAGTACAAAAATGATTATCATTCTCAATCAAAATGATTTGAAAATCATTCAATAACCATGCTGCTGCGGGATTCCCGCAGCAGCATGTGTCATTTTTAGGGTATTAACAATGGCTCTCATTCTCAATACGACTTCAATACAGGGGACATGGATGCAGCAAAGTGCAATCCACAACCCGACATTCAGAAAGGATTGTGATTCATATGCAAGCGATACACCAACCCATTCAAACCCAAGCAAAAGCTGAACAGCGTTCAGCTAATACACCTGGCCCAGGCCGAGGGCGCAAACCAGACTTTCGGGCTATGCTGCGCAACAAGGAAATGCAAGCTGCTCTGGGCAGTGGACTTTTAATGTTTATTGCCTGGGCAACGGCATCATGGTCTAACCCGTTATCCGTACTACTATATATTGTTGCGTATGCCATAGGTGGATGGACCAAGGCCAAAGAAGGCATTGAGACACTGGTCAAGGATCGTGATCTCGATGTGAATCTGCTCATGATTGCAGCAGCGTTGGGAGCGGCAGCCATCGGCTACTGGAATGAAGGCGCCATGCTGATCTTTATTTTTGCGTTAAGTGGTGCACTGGAAAGCTATGCAACGGAGCGCAGTCACAAGGATATTTCATCATTGCTTGCGCTCAAACCGGAAACGGCGCTGCGTATTGAGGATGGGAAGATGAATCGTGTATCCATCGATGATTTGCAACCGGGGGATCTGTTGCTGGTGAAACCGGGCGAACTGGTTCCGGCGGATGGTGTCGTGTACCGAGGCAGCTCTTTTATCAATCAGGCCTCGATTACAGGGGAATCCTTTCCCGTAGACAAAATTGCTGGTGACGAAGTATTTGCAGGTACTGTGAACGGCGAAGGTGCCCTATATGTGGAGGTGACCAAATCCGCTGGAGGATCGTTGTTTGGCAAAATCATTAAACTGGTGGAAGAAGCGCAGACGGAAGTGCCGGATTCCCAACGCTTTATTGAGCGATTCGAGGGGATATACGCCCGTATTGTTGTCGCTGTAACGGTGCTGGTAATTGCGGGAACACCGCTATTACTTGGTTGGACGTGGAATGAGGCGTTTTACAAAGCAATGGTCTTTCTGGTTGTAGCTTCACCTTGTGCCCTGGTTTCTTCCATTATGCCGGTCATGTTATCAGCGATGTCCAGCAGTGCACGTCGGGGTATTCTCTTCAAGGGTGGAGCTCATGTGGAGAACATGGCCCAGACCCGGGTGGTTGCTTTTGATAAAACAGGGACATTGACGATGGGTACACCACAGGTGACCGATATTATAACGGCAGACGGATATGAACGGACACAGTTGTTGGGGGCGGTAGCCGCCATTGAGAACCTTTCGGTGCACCCGCTGGCTCGGGCCATTGTGGAGCAGGCAAGCAAGGAGGACATCAACCTCCCGATTGCTGAACAGGTTCAAGCTCTGACAGGCTGGGGGATTGAGGGGAAAGTAGACGGCGTTCTCTGGAAAATTGGCAAAACGGATGAATTGGATACGCATCATATCAGTGAAGTAAATAACGCAAATGATATAGAGAAGCAATTGGGTGTTTCTGATATGAATGATCTTGCTGTGTGGCATGACATACGTGCCCAACTTGAGGGAGAAGGCAAAACCGTGTCTGCCATCACAGCGAACGGGGAGATGGCCGGACTGATCGCGATGAGGGACACTGTGCGCCCACAAGCAGCCGCAGCGGTAAAAATGCTGGAAGCGATGGGTGTGAAAGTGGCTATGCTGACAGGTGATCGTCCCGAATCGGCAGCAGTGATCGCCCGAGAGACAGGTGTGAGCCTGGTATACGCAGGTTTGTTACCCGAAGATAAAGTGAAGCAGGTGCATCTGCTTCGTGAAAAGTACGGGCAAGTGTTAATGGTTGGGGATGGTGTGAATGATGCGCCTGCACTTGCAGCGGCAACGGTTGGCATGGGCATGGGTGTATCGGGTAGCGGCACGGCACTGGAAGTAGCGGATGTTGTACTGATGAATGACAATATTGAAGAAATCGCCTGGGTGATCAGGCAGGCTCGCCGGGCACAGCGGACGGTGAAGCAGAATATGTTTTTTGCCATCACTGTAATTCTGGCTCTAATTGCGGGCAACTTCTTACAAGATGTTGCATTACCATTGGGTGTGGTAGGCCATGAAGGCAGCACGATCCTGGTTATTCTGAATGGACTAAGACTGCTGCGATAACTAAATCCATTTGAAAAAGATGGCGTTTGAACCTTGGGTCAGCGGGTAATGAATCGAAGAGACAATTCCAGGGGAACGTTCTACACGGAGTATGACTAAGGGAACGTTGTTATTGAAACAATACCATGCAGTGCGGCAATCTGCCGCTGCAACGATATGACAATAAAGGGAGCTGTGAAATATGGGACGTTACGTACAAGTGGAACCAAATGTGAGTGTATTTGTTGAAGATATTGGCCAAGGCACACCGGTTGTCTTTTTGCACGGCTGGCCAGTTAATTATAAAATGTTTGAATATCAATTAAATGTACTGCCGAATCATGGCATTCGTGCCATTGCAATAGATTTTAGAGGTTATGGCAAGTCGGACGCTCCGTCCACAGGTTATGACTACGATCGAATGGCGGACGATGTTCGTGCCGTGATTGATGATCTGGAGTTGAGCGACGTGGTGCTTGCAGGCTTCTCCATGGGTGGAGCGATTGCCGTGCATTATATGGCCCGCCATGCGGGACATGGTGTATCCAAGCTGGCGCTATTGTCTGCCGCGGCACCAGTGTTCACGCAGCGTGATGGTTATCCGTATGGATTGACTCCAGCGCAGCTCACCGAGCAGATTATTGAGCCGATCTTCGCAGATCGTCCGAAGCTGCTGGAGACGTTTGGCGGCATGTTTTTCGCGAAGCAGCACAGTAAGCCGTTTATGGATTGGTTCCATGCACTCGGCATGGAGGCTTCATCTTACAGTACGATTAACAGTGCGATTGCCTTGCGCGATGAGGATCTGCGAGGTGACCTGAGTTCGATTCAGGTACCTACAGCGATTTTACACGGGAAGAAGGATGAGATATGCCCATTTGAGTTTGCCGAGGAGATGAACAAAGGCATTGCCGGTTCTCAATTGATTGCTTTTGAGGAGAGTGGTCATGGGGCATTCTATGATGAATTGGAAAAATTCAATGCCGAATTGATTCGATTCATCAAATCCGAATTGTGATCTTCAAACGACCTTTACAGATCGTTCCAACTATTTCATTCAATCTTCATTTGTGAACAAAAAAAGAACCTGGAGGTTCAGCGAGCTGCTGTCCTTTCAGGTTTTTTTGCTGCCCATTCTTGTGTTCATGTGAGGGCTGTTCTTTGTTCTTTCCATTAAAAGAGTTCAGTTAGACCAATCATCGTGATCAGTCCAAGCAGAAAGGAAACCGTTGCCGCCCGTGCATTGCCGTCGCCGTGGCTTTCGGGAATCAATTCCTTGTACACGATGAACATCATCGCACCCGCTGCAAAGGCAAGACCGTAAGGTACCAGACCGGAGACCAGACTACTGAGTGTGTAACCAATCATGGCTGTAACAATTTCAACTGCACCCGTCAGAGTGGCGATACCGAGCGCCTTGAAGCGACCGATGTTCTGATTGACGAGGAAGAGGGCGACCAGGAATCCTTCCGGCGCATTCTGCAATCCAATGGAAAAGGCAATCAGATTGCCAAGTCCTGCGTCACTGCTTGCGTAGCTGACACCTACCGATAGCCCTTCGGGCAGGTTATGCATGGTGATAGCTGCAATGATCATGAAGGCTTTGGCTTCAATTTTGAAAGGCATCTTCTCGGGATTTTCCAGATCCACATGGGGAATCTTCATCTCCAGCACAAGCAGAACCATGCTGCCCAGCATGATACCAAGGGCAAGTACGAACAAATTGGATTGCCCGAGTGCTTCCGGTATGAGATTGTACACCGAGGCAGAGGTCATGATACCTGCTGCGTAGGCAAGCAAAATATCACGCAGGCGGTGTGTTACTTTGCGCATAAATAGAATAGGTATGGCCCCAAGGCCGGTAGACATGGCTGAGATAAAGCTGCCAATGAGTGCATCGTTCATGCTTCCATTTTCCCTCCTGATGAAGACTTCTTCATAATCGCTGCCGAGCATTGACACCGTACATAAAAGAGATCATAATGAACAACAGATTAGAATGATTATAAATTAGAATTCCGTTTCTGCATAGGTTAATTGTCATAACGGGCAGTTCATGTGGACATGATGTAGGCTTTCGTTCTAGTGTATGCAAAAGCATTTGCTTTTGATGCCGGAGAGCCTGACCTTTTTGCAGAACCCGGGGGAGGAACTATACATGTATAAATCAATTATTATTGGAACAGGCCCTGCAGGGCTGACAGCAGCAATCTATCTGGCACGTGCCAACTTGAAACCACTCGTTATTGAAGGACCGCAACCTGGTGGTCAACTGACAACAACAACAGAAGTGGAGAACTTCCCAGGTTTCCCTGACGGCATTATGGGTCCTGAACTGATGGACAATATGCGCAAACAAGCAGAACGCTTTGGTGCAGAATTCCGTACAGGCTGGGTAAACAACATCGATATGAGCGAGCGTCCATTCAAAATTCAGGTTGAAGGCATGGGTGAACTCGTATCCGAAACTTTGATCCTGTCTACAGGCGCATCTGCTAAATACCTCGGTATTCCTGGAGAAGAAACGAATGTGGGCCGTGGTGTAAGCACATGTGCGACATGTGACGGATTCTTCTTCCGTAATAAAGAAATTATTGTTATTGGCGGTGGCGACTCCGCGCTGGAGGAAGCGAGCTTCCTGTCCCGTTTCGGTTCCAAAGTAACCTTGGTACACCGTCGTGAAGAACTGCGTGGTTCCAAAATCATGCAGGATCGTGCACGCAGCAATGAGAAAGTGGAAATGGCATTGAACCGTACCCCTCTTGAAGTGCTAGCTGGTGACAACGGCGTAACTGGATTGAAAGTATTGAACAACGAAACAGGTGAAGAAGAAATCATCCCTGCTAGCGGTGTATTCGTTGCAATTGGTCACACCCCAAACACTGGATTCCTGGGCGGACAAATCACAACCGACGAACACGGTTATATTTTGACTACACCGGGCACATCCGAAACCAATATCCCAGGCGTATTCGCTTGTGGTGATGTACAGGATACCCGATACAAACAAGCGATCACAGCTGCAGGTAGTGGATGTATGGCTGCGATGGATACAGAGAAATATATTGAGAGCTTGGAGCACAGCGCTGTAGTCCTGTAAGGGAAGAGCTGTTTTAATCAATAGATTAGTCTATAAAAAACAATATGAGGTGAATAAACATGGAAAATGTAATTGTATACACATCAACCAACTGCCCAAACTGCAAATCGGTAAAAAGCTTCCTGGCTGACAAAGGTATCGCTTATGAAGAGCGCAACATCGAGACAAGCGATGAGTTCGCACAACAAGTATGGGATATGGGCGTACGTGCCGTACCTCTGACTGTCATTGGTGAACACCGCATTCTGGGTATGAACAAAACTCAATTCGCCAAAGCGCTGGACGCTTAATTTACCCTGTATAGGGTAAGTTCAAGTCACATGCAGCTATTCCGGTTCGCGCGAGCCGTTTGAATATATATTGGAGAAGCCTTAGTCCGTATCAGGACTGAGGCTTCTTTTATCTGCAACATGAAAAATCCCCTTTCACAGCTACAACAGAGCACATGTTTTCATGAACTCTTTTGTGGATGTAAAAGGGGATTTGACGTTAAAATCAAACATATTTTATCTTATCTAAAAAAAGATACTCATAAAGGTCTGAAATACTACATACACCAGTACGCCTGACAGCATGTACATGAAACCAGCCTTCTTTTTGCTCTGAAACAATCGAAGTATGCCAAGGCTGAACAGCGGCGCAAGCACGATCAGGAACAGGAGTACGGTGACAAACATTTGCGCCGAGATATCTGAAGTATCCACGTAGGTCACGAATTTTCACTCCGTTTCGTCATCGGAATTAACACGGCGACATTCATGCCACCATGACAAAAATCACATAACCCTATTATACCTCTGGATTTCTTTAACAAAAAGGGAGGAAATGGGGCAAAATGATGTCAATTTTCATCAGTTATTAGACGGACACTCTTATTTTACCTAGAAATTGGGAGATTGCTGAATAAGCGGCACCAACACGGGTGGACCGACTGCCCAGAGCAGCCCATTCAATCTGCAAACTGCGACGGTGATAGGGCAATGTGCGCTCCTCCACCACTTGTTTCAGCGCCGTTTCAATCCATGGTCCTGCTTCAGAGAGAGGGCCGCCAATAATGATGCGCTCAGGATTGAAACTGTTAACGATATTGGTGATGCCAACCCCCAGTTTGCGGCCGATTTCTTGGTATAGTTTCAATACATCTTCATGGCCTTGCTGTGCATAATCAATCAATTCCCGTGTGGTATGTGCCGGCAAAAGCAACTGATGATCCGGGTGCTCATAAGCTTTCTCCGAAGCATATAACTCCCAGCAGCCACGATTGCCACAGGAGCAAGGTCTGCCTTCTGCTTCAATGGACATATGGCCTGTTTCTCCGGCATATCCCCAGGCTCCTTTGTACAGCTCGCCATCCACCATAATGCCTGAACCAATCCCGATACCTGCACTAATGTAAATCAGATGACGTACACCGATGCCTGCACCAAAATTCAATTCTCCATGCGCACCTGCATTCGCTTCATTGTCGATCGTGACAGGTAGTTCGAATACTTCTTCAAGCATGGCACGCAGGGGAACCTTCTCCCACCCCAGGTTGGGTGCAAACAGCACCGTTCCTTCCTCGTCCACCATGCCCGGCACCCCGATTCCAATGCCAATTACCCCGTGAGGGGAGGGAGGGGCTGCCTGAATCAGATGTTCTGCCGCAAGTTTCAACTGTTCAAATACAGAGGACACATCATGATGTTCCAGCTTCACGGCGTACTCTGTGATAATATGACCTTCCAGATCGGTAAGTACACCTTTTAAGTGGGTCACGCTGAGTTCCAAGCCTACGGCATATCCCGACGTACCGCGAAATAACAACATCAGAGGTTTACGTCCACCGCTGGATTCCCCAGGGCCAATTTCCTGCAAGAGTTCATCATTGATCAGATCGGCAACCAGATTGGATACCGTTGCTTTATTTAGCCCTGTAATCTCGGATACCCGCGCACGGGAGAGGGGGGCATGACGCCGAATCGTATCCAGGACGATCGACTTGTTTATTTTTTTGACCAGCATCTGGTCTCCGGTAATTTTCATATCCATAAGGCACTCCTATTCTTCTATAAAAGGGTTCAGACCCGCAATCCGTAAACAAGCTATTCGACTATTATAGCGTAAACAAACGTGCAAAAAACATTTTTATTTTTACTTTGTTTAACCAATAGACAAAGTATAACCGATGTGTTAGGATAACGTTGTAAACGATTACTTTCAAAACTATTGAGGAGGCATTTTACATGGCCTATTTTGAATCCGTTAATAAAATTTCGTTCGAAGGTAAAGATTCCACGAATCCATTTGCTTTTAAACATTATAATCCGGAAGAAGTTGTAGCCGGCAAATCGATGGAAGAGCACTTCCGTTTCGGCATGGCTTACTGGCATACATTAACAGCGGGTGGTAGTGACCCGTTTGGTGCGGAGACTGCTGTTCGTTCTTGGGATAAATACTCCGGTCTGGATCTCGCGAAAGTACGCGTTGAAGCGGCATTTGAATTTTTGGAAAAAATGAATCTTCCGTTCTTCTGTTTCCACGATGTGGACATCGCACCAGAAGGCAACAGCCTGCGTGAGTTCTACAGCAACATCGATACGATCGTTGACCTGATTGAAGGTCACATGAAATCCAGCGGCAAAAAACTGCTCTGGAATACAGCGAACATGTTCTCCAACCCACGCTTCATGTTTGGTGCAGCTTCCACTTGCAACGCAGATGTATACGCTCATGCTGCAGCGCAAATCAAGAAAGGTCTGGAAGTGGGTAAACGTCTGGGCGCAGAAAACTATGTGTTCTGGGGCGGTCGTGAAGGGTATGACACATTGCTCAACACAGACATGCAACTGGAGCAAGACAACATTGCCCGTATGTTCCACATGGCAGTAGACTACGCGAAGGAAATTGGCTTTGATGCACAATTCCTGATCGAGCCTAAACCGAAAGAGCCAACCAAACACCAATACGACTATGATGCAGCAACTTCCATTGCCTTCCTGCAAAAATACGGTTTGGACAAACACTTCAAACTGAACCTGGAAGCTAACCATGCTACACTGGCTGGTCACACATTCGATCACGAGATCCGCGTTGCCCGCACAAACGGCATGCTTGGTTCCCTCGATGCCAACCAAGGCGACATGCTGATCGGTTGGGATACGGATGAGTTCCCGGTTGACATGTACGATGCTACATTGACAATGTACGAAGTATTGAAAAACGGCGGTATCGGCCGTGGTGGTGTGAACTTTGACGCCAAAGTACGTCGTGGTTCCTTCGAAGCAGACGATCTGTTCCTGGCACACATCGCGGGTATGGATACGTATGCTAAAGGTCTGAAAGTAGCAGCGAAATTGATTGAAGATCGTGTATTCGATGACTTCATCGAAAAACGTTACAGCAGCTTCAGCGAAGGTATCGGTGCAGATGTTGTTGCAGGTAAAGCAACACTGGCTTCCCTTGCAGAGTACGCGCTGAACAACGAAAGCCCACGCAAAAACCAATCCGGACGTCAGGAATTGCTGAGAGCAAAACTCAACCAATACATCCTGGCTGACTAATATCAGTTAGGCTTTTGGTATGGAAGATTGTGAACCAACCATACTTTTTGCCTGTAGTGACGCTTGTGCAGGAGTATAACAAAGTGTGCACGCCAGCATAGCCTAAGCTTGTACCACGGAACGCCTGAACAAGCATGACATTCGGACCGTCCCCGTCTTTCCCCTGGGAAGGCGGAGACGGTTTTTTGATACCCAAGCCAATGATACATGAGTGACCTACAGGCGTATCAAGGTTTCATTTATAACCAATGACGAATCAAGGTCATTGGATTCAATCTTTCCGCTATAAGAACGAGTACGTTTTTACTGTTTTGATATAAATGTTTGTCTAAGATGGTGCATGCAGAACGAAGTGAGCAGAAAGGACCCGAGGAAGCGAAGTGTGCGCATTTATCCCCGGATTTCTCCCTTGCTAAAGGGTATAAAGGAAATCCGGGGGTAACGGCGATCCGAGGGTTTTCTGATCACGGAGTGCCCACATGAGCATCAAAGTTTCATTTATACAATCCTGTTACAAACGAGAGGAGTTAACCCATGAGTTACGTAATTGGTGTCGATCTGGGAACAAGTGCAGTCAAAACTGTGCTGGTTAACCGTGAAGGGAAAGTGGCGTTTGAAGCTTCCGAGGCTTATCCGCTGTACCAGCCCAAAGCTGGATACAGTGAGCAGAATCCCGAGGATTGGGTAGAGCAGACAATTGTTTCACTGCGCAAATTACTGGAGGTGTCCGGCGTACATCCTTCGGAAATTGAAGGACTGAGCTTCTCCGGACAGATGCATGGCTTGGTGCTGGTGGATGCCGAAGGTAAACCGCTGCGCAATGCCATTCTATGGAACGATACACGGACAACGGCTCAGTGCCGCCGCATTGAGAAAGTACTGGACGGGAAATTGTTAAGCATTGCCCGCAACCGTGCGCTCGAAGGTTTTACCCTGCCCAAAATCCTGTGGGTACAGGAGAACGAGCCGGAATTGCTGCAACAGGCAGCGCTGTTCCTGTTGCCGAAGGACTATGTGCGGTATCGCCTGACAGGTGATTATGCCATGGATTATTCGGATGCAGCGGGCACATTGCTGCTGGATGTTGCAGGCAAGCAGTGGAGCAGTGATATTGCGGAAGCTTTTGAACTGCCAGTATCCTTGTGTCCACGTCTTGTGGAGTCATTTGAAGAAGTGGGCACATTGCTGCCTGAGATTGCGGATCAAACCGGACTTGTAGCCGCGACGAAAGTCTATGCAGGCGGTGCGGACAATGCTTGCGGAGCCATTGGCGCAGGCATTCTGAGTGAAGGACAGACGATGTGCAGCATCGGAACGTCCGGGGTAGTGCTTTCTTATGAAGAGCGTAAAGATCTCGATTTCGAAGGCAAAGTACACTTTTTTAACCATGGCGAGAAAGATGCCTTCTATATTATGGGGGTAACGCTTGCGGCAGGATACAGCCTGTCCTGGTTTAAGGATACTTTTGCAGCAGATAAATCATTTGATGTGCTCTTGCAGGGCATTGATGCGATTCCAGCGGGAAGCAACGGGTTGTTGTTTACGCCTTATATCGTTGGCGAGCGTACACCGCACCCGGATGCGAACATTCGTGGCAGCTTTATCGGCATGGATGCCGGTCATAAGCTGGAGCATTTTGGACGTGCTGTGATGGAGGGCATTACGTTCTCGCTGCGCGAGTCCATCGATATTCTGCGTAACGCTGGCAAAACGGTAAACGAAGTCATCTCCATTGGTGGCGGTGCCAAAAATGAAGCTTGGCTGCAAATGCAGGCCGATGTCTTCAATGCAACCATTGTGAAATTGGAAAGTGAGCAAGGTCCAGCAATGGGCGCGGCGATGCTGGCAGCTTATGGCTGTGGCTGGTTCCCATCTTTGCAAGAATGTGCAGCAGCGTTCATTCGCCCTGCCAAATCCTATGCGCCTAACCCGGAAACGGTTAAGGTGTATGATGGACTATTTGCACTGTATCAGGATGTGTACGGGCAAACACGCAGTCTGAATGACCGTCTGGCAGCATATCGTTGATTATTCAGACCTCTTTTATATCGAGATCTCAATAGGTCATTAACAATTAAACCAATGAAATATTATATTAACGAGGCACCTGCGGAAGCGGGTGCCCTTTTTGTCGTTGTCCAAGAAAAGAAGAACATATCGTATTTTGATGGTTCCTAAACGTCATGAAAGGTTCCCTGCCAGACATAACCCTGTTCCAGACGCGCATAGATTAGATATTGAGGTTAACAGGGGTTCTGCCATTTTAATCATCCATAACACATCAGTTATTACGCGTGACAGACTCAGCCTGGAGGTGGGGAGTTGGAAGATCGTGAAGCAACCACGAGGCCGCATGTCACCTTGTCCATGATTGTCCGCAATGAGGAGCACAGGTATCTCAGACAGGCTTTAGAGACTCACCGACCGTGGATTGATCGTGCAGTAATCATTGACGACGGAAGTACAGACCATACCGTTGCTTTATGCCAGGAAATGCTGGAGGGAATTCCGCTTACGTTGGTTGTGAATCCGGCCTCCTTGTTTGCAGATGAGGTGAGTTTACGCAAGCAGCAGTGGGAGACAACAGTGGCTTCCGGACCGGAATGGATTTTGAATCTGGACGCGGATGAAATTCTGACAACGGATTTTGGGACTGTTCGGAACCAACTGTTGGGTGGAACGGAGGATGCTATTTATTTCAGGTTGTTTGATATGTGGAGCGATACACATTACCGGGAAGATCAATACTGGCAGGCTCATGCGTATTATCGGCCATTCCTGGTCCGATACCGACCGGAATGGAGCTATGAATGGAAGGAAACCCCGCAGCACTGCGGCCGTTTCCCGCTAACCATTCAGCATTTTGCCTATGGATGCCACTCGCCTCGGGTGAAGCATTATGGTTGGGCACGTGCAGAGGACCGGATTCGTAAATATGAGCGCTATCAGGCACTGGACCCGGATGCAAGATATGGCTGGAAGGAACAGTACGAATCCATTTTGGATGCAGAGCCCAGACTCTTGCAATGGTCGGAATAAGGGAAGGAGGACAATAGAGTTGAAGAAGGAAAAAGAAAAAGGTAAAGAAGAGCCAAAGGAAAAGATTCTTATCGCAAGTCCTGTTCGGCAGACGGCCCCGGTACTACGTGAATTTCTCCAGTCCTTGGAATCGCTTGAGCGAACGACGGTGACGACAGACTATCTTTTTTTGGACGACAATGAAGAAGAAGCGGCATCCAATATGCTCCATGAGTTTGTACTTCGGCATGAAGGCAGCCTTTTGGATGCCAATGAAGATGAAGCAGATGCCAATCAGGGAAAAGGAATATACAACAAGGACGAGGGTGGGCATTATTGGCGCGACGAACAGATCTGGCGAGTAGCCGGACTGAAAAATCGTATTTTGGCATATGCCCGTGACCAGATGTACGATGCCGTGTTCTTGATTGATTCCGATCTCGTCTTGCATCCACGTACATTGGAACAGCTCGTATCGAACAGGAAGGAGATCATCTCCAATATCTTCTGGACACGATGGCAGCCGGGCACAAGGGAAATGCCACAAGTCTGGTTGCAGGATGAGTACGCCCTCTTTCGTAAAGGAGGAAAACGCAATCCAGGGGAGGATGCAGAGGACGAAGGTACACAAACGGATGCATTCCTGAGGCAATTGTGTACCCCGGGTTGTTATGAAGTGGGGGGACTGGGGGCGTGTACTCTTATTCGCAGGAATGTATTGGAGTCCGGGGTTTCCTATGACCAGATTCCGAATGTATCGTTCTGGGGAGAAGATCGCCATTTTTGCATCCGTGCTCAGGCATTGGGGTTTCGTTTATATGTGGATACACATTTTCCGGCCTATCATATTTACCGACTATCGGAATTGCCGGGAGTAGCTGCTTTTAATCGCAGAGCCACACGCGGAGAGGAATCGATCAGTATTTCGCTGTGTATGATTGTGAAAAATGAAGAGGCTTCCCTTGCCAGATGTCTGGATTCGGTTAATGGGATCGCTGACGAGATTGTGATCGTAGATACGGGTTCGACGGACCAGACGCGTCAGATCGCAGCTCGTTATACGGAACGCATCATCGATTTTGAGTGGGTGGATGATTTTGCGGCAGCACGGAACTTTGCCTTTGAACAAGCAACAAGTGAATATATATTATGGCTGGATGCAGATGATGTGTTTGAACCGGATGACCGGATGAAGCTCATTGAACTGAAGCGTTCCCTGGACCCTGCTGTGGACAGTGTCACGATGGATTATCATCTGTCGTTTACGGCGGAAGGAAAAGTGGCATATAGTCTGAGGCGGAACCGGCTGGTGCGCCGGGATCGGAATTATCGCTGGATCGGTGCAGTGCATGAATATCTGGAAGTAGCCGGTCATTTGCTGCATAGTGATGTGGCAGTCACGCATAAGAAAGATAAGGAATACACGGATCGCAATCTAAAGATTTATCGTAAACGCGAACAGGCAGGGGAGGAATTCTCTCCGCGTGATTTATATTATTTTGGCAATGAATTGAAAGACCACGGGCATCTTGAAGATGCAGTACAGTACTATGGAAAATTTCTGGATACTGGGCTGGGATGGGTGGAAGATCAGATTGCGGCATGCCAGAAAATAGCTGATTGCGAGGCAGCACTTGAACATTCGGAAAAGGAAGTCTCGGCATTGCTGAGATCCTTTGTCTTTGATTTGCCGAGGGCAGAGATCTGCTGCCGATTGGGTGGATATTTTGCTGACCGTGCCGATTACCGCAAAGCCTTATACTGGTATGAACAGGCGACCCGCGCCGTACGCCCGACCGATCCAATGGTAGTATTGAACGAAGCAGCATGGACATGGATGCCGCATTTACAATTGTGTGTGTGTTATGACCGGATGGGCAATCGGGCCAAAGCCAAAGAGCACAATGACATTGCTTTGATGTACCATCCGACACATCCGAGCATGTTGTATAATGATAAGTATTTTAAGGATCTGGAGAAGGATAATGTGCTGGAAAATGCTTAGAACAAACCTCTCTAATGGAACAAAGAGGATGAATAATCCCCTTTTCCATTGAGAGGTTTTTGTGTTCCCATTTAACTTTATACCGGAGACATCAATGCATACTCTCTCACAAGAAATTGGATCAAATGATTTCATCCAGGGGACGATATGCTTTACAATAGTGACTAACGGAAAAGCGGTGATAACGAATACTTGTCTTCGGCTGCCGAATCTATGAAACAAGGGGAAGTTGGCATGAATCTGACGGAAGTATTATTGGAATCGAGACTGGTGGCTATTGTTCGTGGTATTAGCCGTGAATCTGCTCAGGCAGCAGGGCAGGGAATGACCGATGGTGGAATCCGTCTGATGGAAGTGACACTTAACACACCTGGAGCACATGATATTATTGCAGACTGGCGCGAACGGCATGAGGGGAAGGCTTATATCGGGGCAGGCACGGTACTGAATGTGCAGATGGCCAAAGAAGCCGTTGCAGCGGGTGCTCAATTTCTCGTGTCTCCGAATGTCGATCTGTCTGTTATTGAATATGCTGTAGAACATGGAGTGGAGATCTGGCCCGGTGCGATGACTCCAACGGAGATTGTGGCTGCCTATGAAGCAGGAGCAAAAGCGGTAAAGCTGTTTCCAATGGCGAGTCTTGGTATTCCGTATTTACGTGAAATCAAAGCTCCATTGAATCATATTCCACTGCTTGCAACAGGAGGAGCCACTTTGGATAATATTGCAGATTATTATGCTGCGGGTGCGGCGGCAGTGGGCCTTGGAAGTGCACTTTTGCCACGAGAAGCACTTGCGGCAGGGAACGATGAGCAGATTGCTGCTTGCACTCGTGCATTTGTGGAAATAGCGAAAATCGAGGGTTGAACATTGAAAGCCAGCGGAAGTGGATTAGACACATCAGGGTATATATATGAAGAGCTTCTTAACCATTAGATAATATAAGAAGTGATGTGGATTAACGCCCGGTTAACCTTGCTGTCGTATGATGGAGTTAGACCAGAAAAACGGAGAGGAGTGACACCAGTGAAAGCTAAAACGATGATTGGCGGGATGATTGCTGTTGCCGCGGTAACTGCGGGTGGTTTATGGAAGGCAGCTGTGAAGAGTCAAACCCCCAAAAAGATTCCGATTACGCTCACACCGCCCATGCCATTTGAGGATATAACCTTCGAGAGTGGAGGCGGGCGAGTGCATGGCTGGTTCATTCCGGCTAGAGCTCATCTCCCGAAGCCTTGGCCGTTGGTTATTATTGCACATGGCTGGGGCTCCAACCGATCCCGTGTCCTCCGTTATGCACGTCCCATTTGGGAAGCTGGTTATGCCCTCTTTATGTACGATGTTCGAAGCCATGGAGCTAGTGACCCGGTTAAAGCGGCTTCAGCTTACCTGTTCCGCGATGATCTACTGTCAGCATTGCAATATACGTCGTCACGCCCGGAAATTGATCCTGCTGCAATCGGTGTGCTTGGGCATTCCTTGGGTGGGTTAGGCACGATCCTCGCTGTGACGGAGGGCATTCCTGTATCAGCGGTGATCACGGACTCCATGCCATCCCAATTCGAGGTTATCGTCAGTTCGGAGCTGAGACGGCGGCGTCTGCCTCTGTTTCCCCTGGCTCAGCTGATTCCGCGAATCTGGTTCTGGCGGCTTGGAGAATCTCTGAAGACGTATCGACAGCATGATCCAGTCATATTGCTGAATGAACGGCGGAAGGGAATGCAGCTGCCGATGCTTATGGTACATTCCAAAGGTGATAACTTTATTCCACCAAGCGAACTTGAATATTTTATGTCCAAAGCGGATCCGCCCGTGGAGCATCTATGGGTCAATAGTGGAGGCCATAGCTGTTCAGAAGAAGATCCTGCGTTCTGGAATACGGTGATTCCTTTTTTGAAAACACATGTAAAGGTGCAGGCTCAGTCCAATGAATCTGTTATGCCGAACGTCAATATAGAGAAAATTCAGCCCACTTGATGCTCAGGCTGATCCTCGAAACGCCAACCCGGTTGGCGTTTTTTGCTGTTTCTATAAAATATGCAGAAATTCACATTTGTAAAATTGTTGGGAAAATGACGATTAAAAAGGAAGCTTATGGTATCATAGAATAGACTGGCAATATTCATGCGAGGTTATTTTGCATGCATCCTTGTATGAAATTGAAGGGAGAGGTCCAGATTTGAGTTTTGATTGGAATTTTAATGTGCGATTCAAAATGTTTACAGCCAAAGCGGCTACAGCAGCCATGGCAACTTTGCTTCTGGCATCACAGACACCAGGGTTTGTAGGCAGCGCGTCGGCAGCGACAGCGGAACAGGTAACAGAATCCGCACCGGGGGAAACGGAACAACAACTTGGATTAACAGACAACGAGGTGCCTGAAGGAGCCAAAATCTCCTCCAAGCAAGCCAGCGAGAATATACTGAAATTATTTCCATTGTTAAAAAAGGCGACGATTTCATCCGTACGATTCGATTCACCTAACTCTTACCCACCGCCGGATTACAAGGCGTGGGAGATTGGTTTTCAAATTGTCGAAGGAAACCATACGATGGGATTCAGCGCATCGGTACATGCGGGCACGGGGGAAGTACTAAGCGTACA
The DNA here is from genome assembly GCF_010747435.1 of Paenibacillus sp. ALJ109b. Lineage (NCBI taxonomy): Bacteria > Bacillati > Bacillota > Bacilli > Caryophanales > Paenibacillaceae > Paenibacillus > Paenibacillus sp. ALJ109b. The sequence goes on along the minus strand of NZ_JAAIFP010000034.1, from coordinate 59,167 downwards.
TTTGCCTTCTGAATTACTGGATAAGCAGTCTACTGATTCTGATGTCAAATTGACCAAAGACGAGGCTGAGGTGCATGCAGAGGCATTACTGTTCAAAGCTATTCCCGGATTGAAAGAAAATGAGTATGCTTCTCTTGGAGATGTGTATCAATCTACTGCACAGCAATCTTTGTTTGGCAGAACGGAATATCGATATGGCTACCAGCTCAAGCATGAAGGTTTGTTATCTGAGGCAGAGACGATCTACATAAGTGTGGATGAAAGTGGCTTGGTGACTGGCTATTCAAGAAGTACAACCGGAGCTGAATATCCTTCATCGAAGTCGGCAGCATCGGAAGTGAAGGCCAGTCAACGTTTTGAGGAGCAATTTGATGTACAGCTCGCCTATATCTCCACTGATCGTCTATCCTCGCCCAAAGGACAAAAGTATTATCTTGGTTATATGCCGAAGAATTCCAGCATGGTTCCGCTGGATGCTAATACACTGGAGCCGATTAACGAGATGACTGGAAAAGCTATTGGTGATGAAGATTCTTTACAGCAGAATAAACCTTTAAAAGGAAGTGTAGCTCCTTTTGTCGCAGCGAACGGTCAGAAATTAAATGCACAACAGGCCGAGAACATCATTAAAAAGAACTTTGATATTCCGAAAGGTTACAAGTTGGAGCATAGTCAGTTAAGCAAAGGTGAGTATGCTAGTCCTAACAATCAAGTATGGAGCCTGAGCTGGAGCAATCGAAATGCGAATGTATCCTACATGTTCATGCGAGATATTTCAGCACAGGTAGATGCGCTTACTGGACAGATTTATAGTTACAGCTTGTATCAGCGGGTGGAGCCGGGTGCTGCGCAGGAGAAACCGGCGGATGAGAATGAGACTAAGTCGGTAACCCGGACACAAGCCGAGAAACTTGCAATCAATAAGGTGATTTCATTGGTTCCGAGTGCATCAGAACAATTCCGGTTGTCCAGTGTGCTTGAATTTGAAGGTGCACGTACATTTATGTTCCAGCGCTACATGAACGGAATTGCGGTTATGGATGATACAGTGCAAGTACAAGTCCTGAAGGATGGAGCCATCAACGAATTTTATACAAGGATTGCTGCAACGCCTGAACAGTTGCCTGGAAACACCAAACCAGCCATCAGTTATGAAAAGGCAAAGGCAACCTATCTGGAAGCATTCAAGTTAACACTGGCTTACTCCTGCTACGGTGGTTATGCCATGAGTACCGGTCAGGTCGTTCCCTCGGGTGTAAACCTGGTTTACCAGCCTACACGAGATGGAAATTCGATTTCCGCCAGTTATGAAGTACTTGATGCTAATACTGGAGAATGGAAGTTTTTATATGGTAGCGGAAGTGCCACAGCGAATGTTGAACCTAGTGATATTTCAGGTCATGTGGCGGAGGCTGCGCTTCGGAATATGACTCAACATGCCGTAATTCTTGCAGATGAACAGGGACGTGTATTCCCAGACCGGGTCATCACCAAGGGTGATTGGTTTACCTATCTGGCAAGAGCAGTTAACCCGAATATGGATATGTATTACAGTGGAAACGGGAGTGAGAAGCTATACGCTGACATTACCCCGGAGAGCCCTTATTACCAAGCTGTGCGGACATTGATCGATCAGCGCTGGTTAGCAGGTGCCGACTCTGAAACGAAGCTAAATCCAGAAGAGGAGATGACTCGTGAAGAGCTGGCGGTATTGCTCGTGCGCATTTTGCGCTATGAGAAATTAGCCGGATTCTACACATTGCCATCGGATCTTCCCAATCTGGCAGATGCCAGTGCAATCAACAATAAGGGAGCTGTCTCCCTCAGCATCAAGCTGGGATTGTTGCCGTCGATCGAAGGACGCTTCATGCCTGCACGCAAAGTGACGGTTGCCGAAGCGGCTCAGGTATTGGAACGTCTGGCCAAGCTTCAGGGCAAGACGGATAACTTTATGAGCGGAAATCGTTTATATTGATTTGAGTTTGTTGCATAAATGCCCGGAAGAGTCATATGATGAGGATAACGGGTAGGTTAGGTTTGTTTTACTGAAGACAGGGGGACCTTCTGCGGAGGGTCTCTTTTGATGCTTTTCGACAAAACTAGAAGCCTGCCGTCAATCCCATTTGTGATACAATGAGGCATGAGAACTTTGCAAAGAGAGGTGGTATCCTTTCATGGGCAAGCACGGAAAACGAGTGATAACCCTGCTATTGGCTGGTTGTCTTGTCGCTGTGGCACTGCCACATGCAGTCGATCTGGATCAGCTGTACGCGGCGTCGGGAACATCGGACATATCCACGAATACGGATCTGCGCGAGACGTTGCTTAATGCGATGTCCCAGCGTACAGAGGAACTTGTTTTTACATACAAAGGCAATGTGAAAGGCCTCAAAAAACAGTTGCAGAGCTCCATTGACGAAGCAATGACCAGTGATCCCTATATTCAATATACCGTTAAAAGCTATGCATTTAACTATAAAGGTTCCAATGTATCCGCAGAGGTACATGTGAAACTGGCCTATCGGGAAACGAAGGAGCAGACCGATTATGTGAACCGCAAGGTGACTAACGTGCTGAAAGAGATCATCGTGCCTGGCATGACGAATCATGAGAAAGTTAAAGCTATTCATGATTGGATTGTACTAAACCTTTCCTACGATACATCCTTGCAGAAATATACTGCATACGATGGACTTGTTACAGGCAGTACTGTATGTCAGGGCTATTCACTGTTGGCTTATCGCATGCTGGAGCAGGTGGGTATAGAGAACCGGATTGTGGAAGGAACGGCTGGTGAGCAATTACACGCCTGGAATCTCGTCAAGCTGGATGGCAAGTGGTACCATATGGACACGACGTGGGATGATCCTACTCCTGACCGAAAAGGCAAGGTAAGTCATAGTTATTATTTGCTTAGTGATGATGAGATGGCACGTGACCATGTCTGGACAGCTAAAGGCAAGTATCCTGCTGCATCTGCCCCCTATCGTGAAGCTTTGCAAACTTTGGTGAAGTCGGGAGGCAGCAAGGCAACCGCGTACCAGAAGCTTTATCATACACTGGAATACTCGCTCTACGACGAAAGTGATGCGATTAGTGGTCATTCTGCGCTAAAAACAAAAGTTCAAAGTGTGCTCAAAGATGGCGGAACCTCACTGACTTTCAGATACAAAGGTACTGAGACAGGACTAGTAGAGGATTTGCAGGATCTGTATCAGCTTGGCATGAAGTCGATATCGTATTACGTGTCCAACATGGAGGATACCGTCGATCTGCGTGTGAAGATTACCTGGACCATGTGACAGCAAACTTTGTATGAGTGATTATAATAGGACACACCTTATGGTGAACAAGGACGCTCATGGATGAGCGTCCTTTTTTTGCTTAAGTGATAGCTATCCCGAAACTTGGACGAACCAAAAAGGCAACCTTCTCTCCAGCGGAAGAAGGTTGCCTGTGCAATATCGTTATTCATTTGTTGTTGTAAAATCACATTCCTGTAATGGTATAACTTTTGTTTTCTTAATAAATTTATAACCCAGCCATAAAATAAGGAACAGCGGAACGCTTAAGTAAGCGACGAGGGCTCCGCTCCAATCGATCTGATCGCCCGTGAACGCCTGATAGTTCTGTCCAATAATGACGATGATGCATAACACAAAAGCAAAGATCGGGCCGAATGGGAACCAGCGTGCACGGTAGGGTAGATCGTTCAAATCCCGACCTTGGGCCACATACGCACGGCGGAAACGATAATGGCTGATGGCAATGCCGAGCCAGGTGATAAACCCACACATACCGGATGCATTAAGCAGCCAAGTGTATACAATACCATCACCGAAAAGGGAGGCTAGAAAAGCGAGCATACCCACCGCTGTGGTCAAGAGCAGGGCATTCATTGGAATGCCCTTTTTGTTCAGTCGACCCAGGAAGCGAGGCGCTTTGCCATCCCGGGCAAGAGCATACAGAACACGACTTGAAGCATACATGCCTGAATTCCCGGCAGACAGTACAGAGGTCAGAATAACGGCATTCATGACGGAAGCAGCAATGGCCAGCCCCGCTTTTTCAAAGACAAGAGTAAACGGACTAACTCCGATGTTGTTCAGATCACCTTTAAGCAGATTCGGATGTGTGTAAGGAATGATCAGACTGATGACTGTAATCGCCAGAATGTAGAAGATCAGAATACGCCAGAACACTTGCCGAATAGCACGAGGGACATTTTCACGCGGATTTTCGCTCTCACCGGCTGCGACACCAATGAGCTCCGTTCCTTGGAAAGAGAATCCTGCAGCCATAAATACACCGAGAACCGCAAAGAATCCGCCATGGAATGGTGCGTCTCCAACAGTAAAGTTGCTGAATCCTACCGCTTCTCCACCGATAATGCCGAAGATCATGAGCACACCAACGGTAAGGAAGATGATCACTGTAGCGACTTTGATAATGGCGAACCAGTACTCCGACTCTCCATACCCTTTAACAGACAACACATTTAGGGCAAAGATTAATACGAGGAACAACAGACTCCACAACATGGATGAACTGTCAGGGAACCAGTATTTGATGAGTACGGTTGCCGCAGCGAGTTCTGCCGCAATGGTGACGGCCCAGTTGTACCAGAAGTTCCAACCCATGGCGAACCCAAGGGCTGGATCGACGAAGCGGGCCGCATACGTATTGAATGAACCGGAGTCAGGCATGAAGGTAGCCAGCTCTCCGAGACTGGTCATTAGAAAGAAGACCATGATGCCGACGGCAACGTAAGCAATCAGTGCACCGCCGGGGCCTGCATTGGAAATGGCAGTTCCGCTTGCGAGGAACAGTCCTGTACCAATGGATCCACCGAGTGCAATCATGGTCATATGCCGTGCGCGTAATCCTTTTTTCAGGGTAGGTCCTGTGTTGGTTTGGTTGTTGCGGTCTTGCATGGAAACACTCCTTCTTTCAGCGTACTAATGGGTTCAGAACAATGGAAAATAACACAAAAGACCACAGGCATTAGCCTGCGGTCTTTATTATCAATCGTCCGCACCTCGTCCCAAATGTTTAAGATAGCTCAACACAGAAGAAATCATACCCTCCGAGGAAGGCATCATACATCTGTGACAGTTCTGCACCTTTCGGCAACAGCCCCAGCCGCGCTGGACAACGTAAGGAACCGTCCTGCGGGCTTCGGCGGGTGCACCTTTCGGCTGAATTCATAAGCGGCTCCTTAGCGCCTCCTTCAGCGTACTGATCGCACCCGCGACCTCTACCTCATCAACATGGATGAGGTGTATCTATTGTCTATGAAATTATAAATCACAGAACGTAACACTCAATGTTCTGTTTAGTAAACAGACAATCAGTATAACCCCCATGGTATTCCAGTGCAATAACAATTGTTGGATATGAATCGAAAGGACTATTCCGACGTCTTGTTACGCCCAGCCATCTGTTGCCATACGGTTCCGGCTGCCTGTTCCCCGGATTCAATCCGTTCCAGTGCCATTTTGGCTTGCAGGCTGACTTCAAACTCAGGATCTTCGGCTGCCTTCCGCAGAGCTTGCTCAGCTTCTTCGGTTCCCACTTCGTAGAGGAAGCGGGCCGCACGCCAGCGTACAAGCTTGCTTTTATCGGATAACGTAGCTGTCATGGCTGCCGTTGCTGCAGGATCACCGATATCGGAGAGGGTATCTCCGGCAGTCCGACGTACAGCAGGTGAACTATCCTGCAGAGCTTCGTACAGCAGTTCCATCGCTTCCGGTGTACGGATATCCCCTAGATATACAACAGCCAGTCGGCGAATCTGCATTTTATTGTCATGAAGTGCATGGGCAACGAGTGGCAGTCGTTCTGCTGTAGGCTCCATACCATCAAATGCAGCGTAGCGAACATTCCAGTCCTCATTATGCAGAGCCTCTTCAAGCTCGGCACCATCCAGCTGGCGGCGACGTTCCACGAACTCTTCGGCATTGGTGCCGTGCTCAATGGCTTGTTGAATTACGCGTTCCAGACGATCAGGGGGATATGCTGCTTCCAGCTCCTGTTCAACTTCCCGTGCAATATCAGGTAATTCCCCGTAGCGGACGCCATAATCACTTAGTTTCCGTTCCTTGATTAGCGTTGCGCTGGCGACTTCGGTAACGGCTTTAACGAACCGATCCGAGAGCGAAATCCGCTCTTCCTTGGTGCCGGCTTTGACCCGAATTTGCATCGGCACACCTCTGAAGAATTGAACGAATACCTGTGCTTCGCCGAAGTGTTCACCAGAGGCATCTTCAGATTCAATCCAGTCCAGATCAATACCCTGCTGGCCAAGACGACTTTGAACTTCGCCAAGAATGACGGACCAATCCGCATTTCCCTTGCGGTCTAGCGCTACGAAGTCGGTCGTGTGGAATACACTTTTTACTCCGGGAATATGAAGCATCTGGCGAATAAAAGCCGGAGCAGACCGTTCGTTATCCAGTGTATATGTTCTGCGGATCCCGTCCTCCAGACGTTCGTCCAGATGCAGCATCATCGTATTGGGACTGGGTGTTGGTTCAATTGAAACAATATTCATCGGTTCATAACCTCCTGTACCGGATTCATTCTTAAAGTTCCCGCAATGAGCACGGGCATATCCCTATTTTACATGAATTACCGCAAACTGCGAAATGGGTAATGAACCTTACATAGTTTGTGAAGAAGTACGAAGATAGTTAACACTTCTTTTATGTTCATACACGAACATTTTTAAATGAAGATTGGCACAATAAGAAGAGAGAAAGAACTGGAGGTTATTGCTATGGAACCCATTACCGTACTTTCGGACGGAAGTCGTGGTATTGATTATGTCAATATGATTGAATTGTTGAATGATTGGATAACAGACGGGCAGAGGGATTCTGCAATGAAGAGAGAAAAGAACGTGAATAACGAGGAGGGGGAGGAATGGGGCAAAGCTCATTATTGTATTGTCGATTATCAGGACGCCGGGCAAGCCGTATCAGCAGCCAATGCCATTCGGGCATTTATGCCTCAGATTCCTTTACTGGTAATTACGGATTTCCAATCCCTGATTCGCAAGCGCCATTTGCAGCTTATTACGGGTACGGGACTGATAAAGATGATCCTTTGGCATGAGAAGGAACCAGACAGTCTGATCGTGGAAATCCAGCGGTGGCTGCATTCTTTTGCATACAAAACAAAAACAGCTCAGCCCTCAACTCAGTCGATGAGACGATGACAGGGAGAGGACATGAGCCATTATTCATTTCGGCGTGTACTAAATGACGTATTTATATCCCGTTCCCCAAACCGTCTTGATATACTTTGGATTTTTGGGGTCGGGTTCAATTTTTTTACGCAGACTGGAGATGTGTACATCGATTGTGCGGTCCAGATATGCCCGTTCTGAGCCTTTAATTCGATCCATGAGTTCATTGCGGGTGAACACTTTACCGGGATTTCGGTACAATTCCTTCATGATTTCAAACTCAATATGAGTGACCTCGATTTCAATGCCATCCACAAACAAAGTTCTTCTGTACTCATTCACACTGACATGTCCGACAACTTCGGCAGGTTTGTCCTCTTTTATCGGTTTTTCAGGGTAGGAGATAGCCGATCTGCGCAGTAATGCCTTAATACGCGCATCAAGCTCTTTCAGACTAAAGGGTTTACAAAGGAAATCATCTGCACCATTGTGTAATGCTCGGAGCCGATCATTCAACATGGTGCTGGCCGAGATCATCAATATGGGTACAATTGAGTGCTGGCGAAACGCATCAACCAGTTCATTACCGTCTGTTTCAGGCAGCATCAAGTCAGTCACTACAATATCGGGCTGGAATCGTGGAAAAAGTTGAAGTGCTTCGCGTGCATGATGAACCCGTTCAGTTATGTAACCCTCCTCCTCAAGAAAGAAAGCAATCATGTCGGCCAGATTTTTCTCATCTTCTATAAGAAGAACTTTGATAGACATTGAGGTCACACTCCTGATGAAATAAATTTGTTAAGAAACTTCTAGAAAAATGGCGTAATTTGTGTGGAAATGCTGCAAAAATTTTAATGTTTGTATTTCAGAATATAGGATGCATATGTAGTAAGTTCTATAGAGTTGAGGCCAAACTTCAGTATTTTACCATGAATGCAGCTCATTTGCCGATCATTCAAAATTTCCCAAAGCTACATCGAGTAGTAATTACAGTATAATGTATCAGAACGGTTTCAGGGAAATTAAGTAGATCTTACGAGCTTTAATCCATAGGAGGTACCAACGTTGTTGTTGAATGCAAACATAGAAATCAATCATAAGGACGGCTGCCTGTGGACTACATAAGGGTAAATAAGGTGTTGGAGTGGATGGTGATCAAACTCCGTATTCCGTGGTTGGGTACGGCTATACTTGTTATCCTGGGTACGCTGGGAACGATCTTTCCGTTGACTCTTTTTTACGGGGTACAGCTGTTGTTCGGCACAGCAGCAACTTTTATTGCCTTGCGCTTACATGGAGCCATATACGGGTTCACTTCTTTGATAGCAATCTGTACTTTGGGTGTGTTATTCGGGGGTCTAGTCCCAAATAGTTTTTTTATGATTGGCGCTCATACTATTGAATTAATCTGGATGCTGGGATGGCAGATCCGATGGAAGCATGGAAGTGTCATGAAGGCCAATGCTGCATTCTGGGTTGCGATGTTATTGCCAGTGACCTGTTATGGGTACATTATGGGCATGAATCTTGAAGAATTAAAATATACATACATGCATGTCGCTGTGACCAGTATGGTTAACGCGCTGATTGCAGGTATTGTGGTAGACTTCTGGATTACAAATGGCGAGTTGAAGTCGAAACGAACAGGAACCATTCCGCTCACACGAATTGCATTTAAATACGTCGTATCCTTTGTAGTCGTTGTCTCTCTTGCTCTGTTGTCGGCCGACAGTCGGAGACAGCTAGGTCAGATCAATAACTCCATCGTATCTAATTTAAAACACGCTGCGAATGCCGTGATCAAGGATTTGAATGAACAATATCTAACGGAAGAGAACATGCACCAGAGCATGGAGCGTTATCATCATCTACTGGATGTAAATGTCATCATACTGGATCCATATAATAAGGTTGTAGCTTCTGGATTGGATACGCTTCGGAAGGGAGATTACCTGGATATCAACAAGTATCGTTTTCTCAAGCCAGGGGAGAACAGTATCCTATTCCATTCCGGGGATGCTTATTATAGCGATGTGCTTACTCACTGGAAACAGGCATCGTTTATGTATGAAGCAGATATGACCACAAGTACTCCTTATCGAGTTTTTGTTGAGACCAACTCAGCCAATTATTACAAACGTATTGAGTCGATCTATCTGACTACGCTTCAATCTCTGTTTATCATTTTCGTGACTTCCATGATTGTGGCTGCCCCACTTAGCAAGAAAGTCGTAAGTCCAATGAAACGCCTCACACGCATGACAGGCTCCCTTCCCAGACTGTTATTTCGTAATGGTAAGATGGATTGGCCGACCAGCCACGTTACCGAAGTGCAGATTCTAATTGGCAATTTGCGCAAAATGGCCGATGTGCTCCTTGAACAATTCGAGCAGATACGCCAGGACAAGCTTACGCTGGAAGACAGGGTCAGGGAACGAACCAAAGAGCTGAAGAATAGTGAAGAAATCAAACGGGCAATCATAGATTCATCTATTGATGCCATTATTGCTGTGGATTTAAACGGACTGATTATCGAGTTTAATCCAGAAGCCGAAAGAATGTTTGGATTGAAACGGGAAGAGGTTGTATTAGAAAAAGAGGCCCCATCCCTTTTTCAGGGAGCGAGCTGTATGGAAATCAAGGAAATGCTGAACCAATGCGAGTATATTCGGGGTAAACGGCATGTCATCGTCGAAGAGATTTCAGGTATCCGCCGGGACGGTTCGGTTTTTCCGATTGAATACAAGATCGTAGAAATCCAATTGGGAAATAACGAAACACTGTATAACTTATTTATCAAGGATATTACCGAGCGCACAAGGGCTGAAGAAGACCGTGTACGTCATGCGCTGGCTCTGGAGAAGCTAAATGCGGAGCTGTTTCATGAAAAAATTGCCATTCAGGAACAGCGGGATATCAGCGAGCATTTCATTGAATCTGTTCGGGAAGGTCTGGTCATGTCTGATCGTTCCGGCACCATAACGATAGTTAACAGAAGAATTGAAGAAATGTTTGGCCTCGGAGATTTTTCGGGCAGATCCATCGTAGATTTAGCCAATGCCATTGATACTCTGGTGTTAACCGCCGATTTCAATTTGGTGGAGCAGACTCGTGCTTTTCTGAACGGAGAACTGGCCTTTGTGGAAACTGAATTTATATTCAATGATGTGGAAAAGAGTGTATTTTCCCTGTACATGAAGCAAATGGATGTTCCCGGTAAAAACCATGGTTTTCTTCTGGTGTTCCGCGATCGTACGGAGGAAGAACGCCTGAATCGGATGAAAAACGAACTGATCAGCGTGGTGTCCCACGAGCTTCGTACCCCTGTAGCGACCATTATGGGCTATGTGGAACTAATGATGATGTATGATCTTCCCGCCTCACAGCGTCAGGACTTCATGGAAACCATTTCTTCGGAAGGCGCACGGCTGAGTAGTCTGCTGGATGATGTACTTGATATTCAACGTCTGGACAATGAAGGCATGACCTACCATAAGACGTACGTACCGTTGCTTGAGTTGGTTGAGGGTGTTGCTGAGCAATGGAATATGCAATCCATTCAGCGTATCTATGTTCATGCGTTTAATGGAGACTTTTTTGCTTACGCCGACCAGAATCGGATGGTTCAGTTGCTGCATAATTTGGTTGGTAATGCAGTCAAGTACTCACCTGGAGCAGACCGAATTGATATTACACTGTGGGAAGAAAAAGAATGGTTATGCATCGATGTACGTGATTATGGAATAGGTATTCCAGAGAACGTGCAGGACCTGCTATTTACGAAGTTTTATCGTGTGGACAATTCGGATCATCGTCAGATTGGCGGGACTGGACTGGGGCTTTACATTTCGCGCAAAATTGTAGAGGACCACCAGGGAACGCTTACCTTTATATCCGCACCGCACAAAGGAAGCACGTTCAAGGTTCGATTGCCTAAGCAAGACGAACTTTTGTAAGGCAAGAGAAGCCTTTGTCTAATAGGATGCTTTTATCCTGAATTAGATAAAGGCTTTTTTGTTTTTCAAAATTTCCCGGATAAAAAAACAACTTCTTTTGCAAACTGTCTATAGAGCCATAATTTGCATGCCATGCAAAAGGAGGACGGCAGGTCTATGTTCCGTAAACAAGAGAAAACCCTTATTATCGTCTGCCTGGTCGCAGCCGTGATCGTGCTGTATGCCGTTGTCAAAAGTATTATCCGGATCATGAGTTATTGAGGCATATTGTCACACAGGCGATATGAAGTCGTACATAACGATTAAGTGAAAGAGGAGTGTAACCCCATGTCATCCCTGGACCCTGTTCTGCTCAGCCGGATGCTGACCGGTCTAACCTTGTTTGTGCATATCATTTTTGCCTCCATTGGTGTAGGTGTTCCACTCATGATCGCCTTGGCTGAATGGCGCGGGCTGCGCACCAATGATATCCATTACACCTTGCTCGCGCGCAGATGGGCGCGAGGTTTCGTCATTACCGTTGCCGTAGGTGTGGTTACAGGCACCTCAATCGGTTTACAGCTCAGTCTCTTGTGGCCAATGTTTATGCGGGTAGCGGGGCAGGCCATTGCTTTGCCGCTGTTTATGGAGACATTCGCCTTTTTTGTGGAGGCGATCTTTCTTGGTATTTACCTCTACACATGGGACCGATTCAAAAAGAAATATACCCATATGCTGCTGTTGATTCCGGTGGCACTGGGATCCTCTGCTTCTGCGGTATTCATTACAACAGTGAATTCTTTTATGAACCAACCTCAGGGGTTTACCCTAATTAATGGCATCATGAAGGACATCCATCCGATTGCTGCAATGCTGAATCCAGCTACCCCGACCAAGGTATCTCACGTGCTCGCCTCGTCATACACATTGAGTGCGGGTATATTGGCAGGCATCGCTGCATTCAGCTTGCTTCGGGGGCGGGATCATGTGTATTACAAAAAGGCACTTAAGCTTACTACGGTATGTGCGCTCGTATTTGCGGTCAGCACCGTCATGATCGGAGATTCTTCCGGTAAATTTCTAGCGAAATACCAGCCGGAGAAGCTGGCAGCGGCAGAGTGGCATTTCAAAACGATGACGAAAGCGCCGCTGGTCTATGGGGGAATTCTTGACGAGAACAATGAAGTGAAATATGCCATCGAGATTCCCTATGCGCTCAGCATACTGGCGGGAAACAGACCGGATACGGAAGTGAAAGGGCTCGAAGAATTTCCGGCCGATTTGAGGCCGCCGTTGTCTATTCACTATATGTTTGACCTGAAAGTAACGACCGGCGTGATCATTCTGCTAATTCCGGTGCTTTATGTGTTCCGCCGCTGGCTTCCGGGGCGCAAACCTTATCCTAAGTGGCTCTTGCTCGGTATCGTCCTGCTTGGCCCACTGGCCATGATTGCTATTGAGCTAGGCTGGATGTTCGCCGAGGTCGGCAGACAGCCATGGATATTGCGCGGGTACATGAAGGTGTCGGAGGCAGCAACAACATCATCCTCCGTAGGCTGGATGCTGGTTCTGTTTATTCTGCTGTACCTGATCCTTTGCTTTTCAGCTATTCGGGTACTCAGCAAGCTGTTTCGTAACAAGGAAGCAGAGAAGGAACTGGAGTCTCTCGGTCTGGAAGGAGGGATCGTGCATTGAGTTTTGAAATAGCGGGCATCGCAATTTTGTGGACGTTTCTGTTTGGATATCTGATTGTGGCTTCGATTGATTTTGGAGCCGGATTTTTCAGCTTTTACAGCATATTAACGGGGCACGAGAACAAAATTCATAACATTATTCAGCGCTATCTCTCACCCGTGTGGGAAGTGACGAATGTGTTTCTGATCTTTTTTGTTGTCGGGTTGGTCGGATTTTATCCGGATAGCGCTTTTTATTACGGGACAGCGTTGCTTGTTCCGGGTTCATTGGCGATTGTGCTGCTTGCGATCAGGGGCGTGTACTACGCCTATAATACTTATGGGAACCATGGGCAGAACAGCCGAATCTATATGGCATTGTACGGAGCGACGGGATTGCTGATTCCGGCGGTGTTTTCCACCATTTTGGCGATATCCGAAGGTGGAATTATTGAGCAGGTGGGCGATCAGGTGTTTTTTCGCTGGCGTGAGTTTTTGACGAACCCGTATACCTGGTCTGTTGTATTGCTTGCACTGGTAAGTGTGCTCTATATCTCCGCGATGTTTCTTTCCTACTATGCCAAGCGGGCGGAGGATGAGACTGCGTTTGAAGTTCTTCGGGAGTATGCGCTCCTATGGAGTCTGCCGACGATCTTTGCCAGCTTTTTGGCATTTTTGCAGATTAACAAACAGAATCCCGCACACTTTGAGCAGATGTTGAATATTTCATGGATGTTTATCGCATCTTTTATCTGTTTTGTAATCGCCGTCTCGCTAGTATGGAAACGTAAATATTTGGGCTGGTGCTTTATCGCCGTCATGCTGCAGTTTGCCTTTGCCTGGTACGGCTATGGGCGCTCACATCTTCCATACATTCTGTATCCGTACATTAATATTTACGACAGCTTTACGAACAAGACGATGGGTATTGCGCTCATTACGGCGTTCAGCCTAGGGCTGCTGGTGCTCATTCCTTCACTTGTGCTCATTATGAAGCTGTTTCTGTTTGATGCCAATTATGTGCGAGGTAATGCTGGCAAAAAGAAAGGATGAGTCCGTTCATGCTACCCAACATGCTGTTCGTCATGATTCCACGGTTGCTTCTCAGCTCTGACGCGGGAGTGACGGGTATTCCCGGTATAACGGGATTAAGTTTTTTTGAGACCTTTACGATTATGTACGCCCCACCACTGATTATCGTGGCTGCAATTGCATTTTTGTTCGTCTACTTGGCGAAATGCAAAAATCCAAAGGATTGATTCGTTGGTACGTACTTTCCAATTCGGGGTAATCTTTTGTTAAGATACGAGGAGGGGAGGAGGGCCCTTTCATGCCGAAAATCCGTTATAACAACATTGATAATGTAAGTACGGACAAAACGCTGAAGGAATTCAAGCAATGGAGGGAGCAACGGCGCAGCAAAGTTAAGGATTATTCCTACACCGTGCCCAAGCACCCACCTGAACTGGATTATCTGCACGCCAACCGGGCTGAAACCACGATTACCTGGATTGGTCATTCCACATTTTTCATTCAATATCATGGACTAAACATCGTGACAGACCCGGTCTGGGCCGAAAAAATGGGATTTCAGCGCAGACTTGGTGCCCCTGGCATTCCGATTCAGGATATTCCGCCTCTGGATGTCATTTTGATCTCGCATTCACACTATGATCATTTGCATCTCGCATCGCTGCGGAAGTTGGTCACAGCCAAAACACTGCTCATCGTTCCCGATGGTCTCAAACGCAAAATGGTGCGCAAAGGGTTCCATCGGTGTCATGAGATGAAATGGTGGGAACATATTACGCTTGGCGGGGTCAAAATAACCTTTGTACCTGCGCAGCACTGGACGCGCCGAACCCTATTCGATACCAATACGTCCCATTGGGGCGGTTATGTTTTGGAACAGAATCACCCGGCAGTCATTCCATCGGAGGAGAGTGCCGCGACGAGTGAAGACCAAGATCATGAAAATCCCCGAGCAGCAGAAACGATTAATCCAATAGAAGCGCCGGCTGATCATTCTCCTGGCGGTCCGCCAGTGATTTATTTTGTAGGGGATACAGGATACTTCCAGGGATTCAAAACGATCGGAGAACGCTTCGACATCGGTGTTACCCTGATGCCAATCGGTGCGTACGACCCGGAATGGTTCATGACATCCCAACATGTGACGCCGGAAGAAGCGTTGCAGGGATTTGTAGAAACGGGTTCCCAGCTTATGGTTCCCATGCATTATGGAACATTTAAGCTTGCAGATGACACACCGAAGGAAGCACTTGATCGAATGGAAGTGGAACGGGAACGACTGGGAATCAACGCAGCACGCATTCGGGTGCTGGGACATGGCGAGACGCTCCGTATCCGGCACGAAGAAAGTAAACAAGACTAACAAAAGTGATCTAGATATGCTAATGTAAGGGTATACCCGCATGAACGGTACATTTACCAAATCTTTAACGATTAAAAAGCGGCCAATTTTCGAATTTGCCGCTTTTTTGTGTTATAATATGGTGCCAGAATAGGCTTCGGGATATTGAATCCATGATTGATGCAAGTTGCTATTCATGCAGTATGCAGAATATTAAATAAAGGATGGTATGCTTAATGATTAGTACAAGCGGCATCACGCTCCGCTACGGAAAACGTGCACTTTTTGAAGATGTGAATATCAAGTTCACGCCAGGCAACTGTTACGGTCTGATCGGCGCCAACGGAGCCGGCAAATCAACATTTTTGAAAATTTTGTCCGGTGAAATTGAAGCAAACTCGGGAGAGGTGCACATCACCCCGGGCGAACGCATGGCCGTTTTGAAGCAAAACCACTTTGAATATGATGAGTATCCGGTTCTCGAAACTGTAATTATGGGCCACAGCCGTCTTTATTCCATCATGAAAGAGAAGGACGCATTGTATGCCAAAGCGGACTTTACTGAAGAAGATGGTTTGCGTGCAGGTGAGCTTGAAGGTGAGTTTGCTGAGTTGAATGGCTGGGATGCTGAGCCGGATGCAGCGGCTCTCCTGATCGGTCTGGGTATTGAACGTGACATGCATGAGAAGAAAATGGTTGATCTGAGCGGTAACGAAAAAGTTCGTGTCCTGCTTGCACAAGCCTTGTTTGGTCGTCCAAACAACCTGTTGCTCGATGAGCCTACCAACCACTTGGACCTCGAATCCATTCAATGGCTGGAAAACTTCCTCATGGACTATGAAGGTACCGTTATTGTAGTATCCCATGACCGTCACTTCCTGAACAAAGTATGTACACACATTGCAGATATCGATTTCGGTAAAATCCAGCTGTACGTAGGTAACTACGATTTCTGGTATGAATCCAGCCAATTGGCACTTGCATTGCAACGTGATGCTAACAAGAAAAAAGAAGAGAAGATTAAAGAGCTGCAAGCCTTTATTCAACGTTTCTCTGCGAATGCTTCCAAATCGAAGCAGGCGACTTCACGTAAGAAACAACTCGACAAAATCACGTTGGATGATCTTCGTCCATCGAACCGGAAATATCCGTTCATCAACTTCAAGCCTGAGCGTGAAGCGGGTAAACAATTGTTGACCGTTGACCGTATCAACAAAACAATTGATGGTGTGAACATGCTGAATGATCTCAGCTTTGTGGTGAATAAAGGGGATAAGATTGCCTTTGTTGGCCCGAACGGTAACGCCAAATCGTTGTTGTTTGATATCCTTATGGGTGAAACGGAAGCGGATAGTGGTGAATACACTTGGGGTATTACTACAACTCAGGCTTATTTCCCGAAAGACAACTCCAAATATTTTGACGGAGTAGATATGAGTCTCGTGGATTGGCTTCGTCAATATTCCAAAGATCAGGATGAAACATACCTGCGTGGATTCTTGGGTCGTATGTTGTTCTCAGGCGAGGAATCCCTGAAAAAAGCAAGTGTACTCTCCGGGGGCGAGAAGGTTCGTTGTATGCTGGCGAAAATGATGCAAACAGGCGCAAACGCTCTGATTTTGGATGAGCCAACGAACCACTTGGATCTGGAGTCCATTACCGCACTGAACAATGGTATGATTGATTTTGACGGCACTATGCTGTTTACATCCCATGACCATCAGTTCATTCAAACCATCGCTAACCGGATTATTGAAATCACGCCAAACGGCGTTATTGATCGCCAAATGAGTTATGATGAGTATCTGGAAAGTGACGAAATTAAAGAATTGCGTAACAAAATGTATCCGGTAGAAGCTTAAGATAAGCTAATCTGTCTACATTGAGTATGGTTAACGTAGTTAACTATTCGTTTTAATATAAAAAAAGAACCGCAAGCTCTCCAGAGGAGGCTTGCGGTTCTTTTTTGGTCATACAGGGTGATCCTGTAACCATAGAAACATCTCATACAAGAGCTTCTTGCGGTCTAGGATCCGCCAGTACGGCGGCGCTGATTGTTAGGCTTTTTGTTGTTTTGGCTCTTCATTGCTTTAGGGCCGCCTTCAAAATAGGCACTGGATTGGTTACCGGTGTTTGCCTGTTCTTTCTTCTGTGCCAGTTTCTGGCGTATGGCATCCTGCAAACTGACCTTTTTCGGTTCGTTATTATCGCTCATCGTTATTTCCCTCCCGGTCTTACAGTAAGCCGTCCAAATTGGACGGGATGTATTCATTTTATACGTTTTACAAAAGCCCCACAAGGGCAACCTGATAAAATGCTGAATTCCTTCATTTTTTGACTGGGCCAACATTTTTTCTCTTTACCTACAGCCCTGCGGTCTGGCAACTTTGTTTCGGCTTCCCTACAGCAATGCAGCTTGGCAACACTGTTTCTATAGACCCACACGGTACGCATTTGGTAACATGGAACAACTGTAATACGAAACGTTAAAGGAGTGTCGCCCGGTTTGAACGCCTACGAAGAAATACGCAAAGGAGAGCGCGGAGCTTGGGTCAGTATTGTGGCCTATCTGGTCTTGTCTGCTTTTAAATTGATCTGCGGATATTTGTTTGCTTCCAGCGCTTTGCTGGCGGATGGTTTTAATAACCTTACAGATATTGTTGCGTCTGTTGCGGTATTGATCGGACTCCGCATATCCCAGAAGCCACCTGATTCCGATCATGCCTATGGTCACTTTAGAGCGGAAACAGTCGCTGCCCTAATTGCTTCATTTATTATGGCCATGGTTGGCCTGCAGGTATTGGTTGAAGCGGTTCGTTCCTGGTATGAAGGAAACTTTGTAGCACCAAACCTGTGGTCAGCAGCAGTTGCAGTTGTCTGTGTGCTGGTAATGCTGGGCGTATATCGTTACAATCATCGTCTTGCCAAACAAATTAATAGTCAGGCCCTGATGGCTGCAGCCAAAGATAATCGTTCGGATGCCTGGGTCAGCATAGGTGCTGCGATCGGAATCATCGGTGCACAATTTGGCCTTCCTTGGTTGGACAAAGTAGCTGCAATTGCTGTAGGTCTGTTGATTTGTAAGACAGCTTGGGAGATTTTCCGTGATTCAACACATCGTCTGACAGACGGATTTGATCAGAAGGAACTCACTGACCTAAGATCATCTGTGGCGCGAGTTCCTGGTGTGGAAATGATCAAGGACGTGAAAGCACGTGTGCACGGCAGTCATGTACTGGTGGATGTGGTTATTGAGGTGGATGGAGGACTGAGCCTAATCGAAGGTCATCAGATCTGTGACCGGGTCGAAGAGCGCTTGAAACGTTCACATAATATTATGCATGTACATGTGCATGTGGAGCCGAAGATGGAAGAAGGCAAGACGGGAAGCCCTTGAAATCGGGAGGGACAAACCGGAAATAAGCGCATTTGAAATGAAAAAGAGGACAGCCGCTGCCTGCGTGCTGTCCTCTTTACTTATCGTTAGAACGATTATACGATACTATTGAATAGCAACGTGGATCCAAGCTTTACCTTTCCACGTATACACTTGTACCCATTGACCACCATCGAAACCATCTACAACTTCACCTGTCGTATCGATGACTTGGGAACCCAGTGCACCGATTGGTTTGCCATTTGGTGCATCATAGAACCATGTGCGCTCCAACAGGTTGAGCAGCATCGTAGGGACCAGAACCTCATCTCCTGCTTTCACTACAGGCTCATCAAAGATTTTGTCATCTGTTGTTGATGTTGTTGTTTCAGTAGTCGTTGAAGTACCTTCTGTACCCGTTGTGTCTACTGTTGTGCCAGTTACGGTCTCAGCTGTGCCTTCTACAGTGTCTACAGCAGGTTTGTTCACTTCAACAGCCGGCGTTGTTGTGGTTGTGGGAGTTCCCGTTTCTGGAGCTACCGTTCCGGTAACCGCTTCCTCAGCACCTGCGGCAGCAGCCATGGAACCCATCAAAGTCAGAGCAGCGGCAAAACTTACGATTTTTTTCATTTGTTTTTCCTCCTCGGTTAGGTATGTAGTTTGTTGTCCTGTGTTAAAAGTAACCAAGCAAGCTTACTTCTGAATCACAAATTATAACAATATTTTCTTGGATTCTCCAGTGTCAACTGGAGCATATGTGGGTATAAGGAGAGCCTGTAAATATCATACTTCGGTGGGAGAAAACCGGGTTGGCTATGTCATAATGGTCCTGTTTTTATGATGTAATCGTGGAGAAGCGATGGAATAGACGAGAAGGGAGCGTAATACATAATAGAGATAAGTCGTAACGTGGTTGGGGGAGAATTGTTGCAAAAAAGAGATTATGAACGCACAAAAGCCTACCGGCTTTTGCAAGCGCGATAGGCTTTTGTATGTACCGAATGCTGTTCATAATTGGGAAGCCCCATTCATCGCATTCGACTGCGTCCCGTAATCAGGGAGATGACGAACAGTACAACAAAGATGAAGAATAGTACTTTGGCAATCGAAGCAGCTGCCTCAACAATACCGAAGAATCCAAAAATACCTGCAACAAGAGCAATAATTAGAAATAGTACCGACCATTTCAACATGGGTATCATCCTTTCGTTTATAGAACTTTGGTAGCGAGAAGTGTTCGTCTCACTGCCGTGTGTAGTTGTTCTTTAACCGAGGCCTTTCGGGTTGAAACATTGCGAGATTTTACCAGGAGGAGTTGTTTTTACAGTTCATATCCTATTTGTTTCGCCTCGGAATGGGTCGGGTAACTAAGCAATAACAAAACCGATTTATACTGGAAAGTGAGGTTCTTTTATGATCTATCAAATTAGCGTGGCTTTAATTGCAATTGCATTTGCAGTACTTGTATTCTTCTTAATTCGTACCTTGAAGTCCGCTCAGGGTTCACTCGACAATGTGTCACAGACACTGCAGGAAGTTCAGAAGACCATTGATGAGCTTAGTTATGAAGTCAAACAGACAGTAAGGCATGCCAATGATATTACAGTTGATGTGCAGCACAAAATGAAACAAATTGATCCCGTTATGGAATCTGTACAAAACCTGGGAGAAGTGCTGAACGAAGTGACGGAAGCAGCAAAGCAGGTGTCATCCACTTTGATGGCCAAGTTTCAGACGAAACGCAGCAGCACTGAACAGAGCAAACGTTCAGAAGTAGCGAATGTAGTACAGACACCGCCTGCTACACCGACAGATCGGACACTGCAATCCTATGAAGCTACATATCATGATGATGCCAAAGGCGGAAAAAGCTGGCTGAAATATGTGGATGTAGCCGCTAATGTATGGCAACGTATGCGGAAATAGCATGACCGTTTTGTAATCAATAGACGTCTTCAGAGCGGTGATGAACCTGATGAAAGGGTGAGAATCATGATGAAACTACTGCTTGTTATGTTTAGCGTAATTTCTCCCTTTTCCGTTCAACCGGCAGCGGTACCCGCTGCTCATGATATGCAATGGACGGTAGTGGAAGAGGAGACACCAGAGATCATTCTGGCTGCTGATCGATCCGGACCTGTCCAGCACTTTCGGACTCTGAATGACATTTCTCTGGATGACAGCATCGATGATATTTTAGCCAAGAAAGGCCAACCTGTTCATAAGGAGAATGATCCATACCTGGGTTGCCCTGAGTATCAATTCAAAGATGTAACGGTTGGGCTCTGCGAAGATACAGGAGTGGTTAATTATGTGCATATTGATGCTTCCGAGAAACGTCTTAAGCTTAATCAGGAATGGATTGATATGAATATTGAAGCCATTCGAGATGTTTTGGGCAAGCCGTATTATGTAGCAGAGGATGGAGAAGTATTTCTTCGGGGAAGTCAGGCGCTGAAGGTATACATGAAGCCAGGCTCCAATCATATTGAAGGAATAGACCTCTTTGATGAATTGGTTTCCTAGGATTGGTTAATCCACAAGCGTTTCAACCGGATATCGTATGGTTATATACTAAGTAGCTCGATAAAGAAGATCAATCAGAGGAGAGTGGAAACGATGAATTCAACCAATGCGCAAGCTTATGCAAAAGTGGTAGAAAACGGAGTCCAAGCGGTAGAAGCGGTGAAAGAGTTGCAGATTACCGGATACCTTGCTGATCATATCTTCGTTCTAGCCCATGAAAAGGATCGTACAGATCGGATTGCCGATACGGCAGATGCCAAAGAGATTGGCATCAAGGAAGAAGGCGTATTTGATTCCTTGGCGAATCTGTTCCGCTCCCGCGGTGATGAACTACGGGCCAAAATTGTTTCGATGGGCTTCACCGAAGCTGAGGCAGATTTTTACGAGAGTGAACTCGATAAAGGCAAAGTACTTGTGATTGCCAAAAAGAAAGAATAGCTTAGCTGATACAAACATGTAAGCTGGAGCCTTCTGAGAATGGACAAGCTTCAGAATCGAGTATTTTGCATCAATCAAAAGAGCTTTTAAGTTGTTGACGCAGAATGCTTAACCAAAAACATAGATAAGGAATGGGGATGTCCCCATTCCTTATCTATGTTTTTGCAAGTTTGGAAGCGGGATCAGAACGCAGCAAAAACAGGGTAATTAGCGGGGGAATTCTCCTGCGATGGTGCCATTTACTGATAGAAGTTTTCTGATAATACGATTATAGTTATACTAGGAATTATTATGTCTACCGCTGTGTTGTATGCGAAATTTGTATAATTAAGGTTGTTAGCTGACCTGATAAGAATCGACAAACCCGGACGCCACAGATAAGGAGATAGAAATGAGAATACTTATTGTTGACGACAATCCGACGAATGTCATTATCATTCGAGAAATTCTGAAAAAAGAAAACTATCGTGACATTGTAACGGCAAGTTCTGCCATGGAAATGTTTGAAGTCCTTGGGATTGGTGAGGAAAACAATGAACTTCGTCCCAAGCCGTCGGATATTGACCTAATTTTGCTAGATATGATGATGCCAGAGATGGATGGAATTGAAGCATGCAGTATTGTGCAAAAATTTGAAAATCTCAAGGATATACCTATTATTATGGTAACCGCGATCGGAGATTCTAAGAAATTGGCCGAAGCTCTTGATGCAGGTGCATCCGATTATGTGACCAAACCAATTAACAAAGTCGAATTGATGGCCAGAATCCGTCTTGCGCTTCGCCTAAAGCAGGAGAAGGACTGGCATAAAGAGCGGGATCAGCGGATTCAGGATGAACTGAAACTTGCGGCTATGGTACAGAATGCTGTGTTAAGCCCAGCAATTGAAGATCCGTTGTTCCATGTTAATGCTATTTACAAACCTTCGTTTGAACTTGCGGGTGATCTGTATTCCTGGTACCCGCTTGGTGAAGGCAGATATGGAGTCCTCTTGCTGGATATGATGGGGCATGGGATATCTTCATCGCTATTTACCATGTTCATTGCTTCCGTACTGAAAGACACGGTTACAACGTATGTAGACCCGGAGAAGGTTATTCAGGAGCTGAATCGACGCTTTAATCAGTTGCATCTAGAAAAACAGCTGGTGCAGTACTATTTTACAGCGATATATCTGGTCGTAGATACACGCATGAAGCGGATTGATTATGTTAACGCAGGCCATCCGCCAGCACTCTTTTTCCGTCACGACGGAAGTGTGACAACGTTTGACAGCGTCTGCTGTCCTGTTGGTCTGTTTGACAAGATGGATATTGAACCACAGACCATTCACTACGAAGGCGATGGGCACATTGCACTTTATACGGATGGGCTAACCGAAGCTGTTCAGGGCGATCAGGAAATGCAGCAGACGTTTCTGAAGGAAAAACTGGCGGGTTCCCACCAGTGGGATGAAGCGGCCATGCAGGCGTTGTTCTTCGATGATGAAATTCCGCAGGAGCGGGATGATGATAAATGTTTGGTGTGGATTACCTTAAATAAAGGGGTCGAAGCTGAATGAAGATCAGAAATAAACTGCTGATTGGCTTTACCGCTCTGATGGCCATCATGATCGTGCTTACATTTGTAAGTTACGAACGGCTGAACAGCAGCAATAAACAGCTAGATCAGATATATCAGGAGCGATACCTTAAGGTTAGATACACTTCTGCAGCACGTGGAGAGGTCAATGATATAGCCAAAGTGCTGGCTAATTTGTTGCTGAATCCCAATAATTCGATTAGTGCAGCAGATGGTGATCTGAAGGAGATGAAGGAAAAAGGCGAAAGCTCTCTTAAGGAAGTCCGGGAACGGGCAGACAGTGCACCAGAACATCAATTGGTGGATCGTGTAAATACCGCATGGGAAGCCTACAATGACTACGCTTCTAAACAGGTCAGTTTTATATCCCAGAATCGGGTTGAAGATGCAAATAACTACCGGAATTCAACGGGGCTAGCCGTTCAAAAGGAAGCTGTAGATAGCCTGAATGCTCTTTCCCGCTATCAGGATCAGGAGATAGATACCGAGATTAAGGATGCAAACGCAGCCTATACACGAGCAGTCCAGGTTACAGTAGGCATTATGATTGCAGGGTTGCTGCTTGCACTCGGGGTTATCCTGTGGGTGCTACCAAGTATTACAAGAGGTCTCAATACCGTGTCCATGATGATCAACAGTTTTGGTAAAGGTCGTTATCGCACGATCAGACGTATACAGGTCAAATCCACCGATGAGATCGGTCAGATTGCCAGCGTGTTCAAGGAGGTTTCCAGTGATCTGGAAGAAAAGCTGGAAGTGGAGAAAGCTTATTTACAAGCACAGCAAGATCAGAACTTCATGAGTTCGAATATAGCCAGAGTGCCGGAATTGTTACGGGGGATTGGATCAATCCGCCAGATTTCCCAGATGTTTATCAGTGAATTTACGCCTGTACTTGGAGCTCAACTGGGCGTTGTATATCTGATTGATGAAGAGAAACACCCGGACGAACTGAGACGTTATGGTGCCTATGCCTTTGAAGAGAACGAAGATGTAGGTAAAGAAGTTTATCGAATTGGCGAGGGACTAATCGGCCAAGCCGCACTGGATATGACTCCAGTCGTACTGGACAGCACTCCAGAAGATTATGTGAACATTGGCTCAGCCACAGGCTCATCGCGTGCTTCTGGTGTTATGATTTATCCTGTCGTGTTTGAAGATGAACTGATCGGTGTTGTTGAGTTGGCTTCCTTTGAAGGTTTCACGAACTTGCAAAAGCAGCTATTTTCTCAACTGATTATGAATCTGGGTGTTATCCTCAACAACGTTCGTCGCCGTTTGCGGGTGGAGGAACTACTGCGTGAATCCCAGGCACTTACCGAGGAATTACAGGTTCAATCCGAAGAACTTCAGACACAGCAAGAGGAGCTGCGTCGTTCCAATGAAAATCTGGAAGAACAAACAGGGGCTCTCAAACGATCTGAAGAGCTGCTGCAGCGCCAACAGGAAGAATTGGAACATTTTAATACCGAGCTGATTGCCAAGACTCGCGCATTGGAAGAACAAGTGCGTGAAGTGGAAGAGAAAAATGACGAGATAGAGACAACAAAAACACAGTTGGAACAGCAAGCCATGCAATTGTCGATGACCAGTAAGTACAAGTCCGAATTTTTGGCGAATATGTCGCATGAACTGCGTACACCACTCAACAGTCTGCTGATTCTGTCCCAACTGTTGTCGGAGAACAAGGATGGAAACCTGAGTGTTAAACAGCAGGAATATGCCCAGACGATCTATATGTCTGGTGCAGATTTGCTGAAAATGATTGATGAAATTTTGGATCTGTCCAAGGTGGATGCGGGCAAAATGGATATCAATTATGAAACGGTGCGAATGGAAGAACTGACCAGCTTTGTTCAACAGAATTTTGGCCCAATGGCGAATAAAAAAGAACTCAACCTGAACATTGAGTTCGACAGCAATTTGCCGGAATGGGTATATACCGACAGCCATCGCGTCAAACAGATTTTGCGAAATCTGTTGTCGAACGCGTTCAAGTTTACCAATCGAGGATCTGTTAGCCTGATTGGACGAAAAATGAAAACAGAAGAGCTTCCTGGGTACCTCAATACGAACCAGGAATATGTAGGCTTTACCGTGAAGGATACCGGGATTGGAATTCCATCAGACAAAACGGATCTGATCTTTGAAGCATTCCAGCAGGTGGACGGTACAACCAGCCGTAAATATGGCGGAACTGGCTTGGGATTGTCAATAAGCCGCGAACTTGCCCGACTGCTTGGCGGTGCTATCAAGGTAGAGTCTTCCGAAGGTGTGGGCAGTTCCTTTACCTTGTTCCTGCCGGATAATCACGAAGATGAGGTTCAGGTGGATGACGCCGTAAGAGAAGCCGCAGTTGCTTCTGAGATTGAAAACTTCGGAAGAGACTCACAGACGATGCATTCGGGTAGACAGACCGTGCTCACACCTGACCCGGATAGCACTTCGTTCATGGAGCTGCCTCAAACTGATTTACCTGTGCTGGCACAGCTGGAGGATGATCAGGAGAATTTAGTGGAAGGTGACAAGATTCTCCTCATCATCGAGGACGATGTGAATTTTGCGCATATTTTGATGGATATGGCGAGAGGTAGAGGATTTAAGGCTATTGTGGCGCTTCAGGGAGACAAAGGACTCGAAATGGCCCGTCAATATTTGCCGGATGCCATCATCCTTGATATTCAGTTGCCTGTCATGGATGGCTGGGCGATTCTGGGTGAACTGAAAAGCAGCTCGGCGACACGTCATATCCCGGTACATGTCATTTCAGTTATTGATGATATGAAACAAGGTTTGATGATGGGAGCCATTGCTTATCTGAAAAAACCTTCCAGTAAAGATTCGCTGGATAAAGCTTTCTCCCATATCGAATCCTATACAGAGAATCAATTGAAACGTCTATTAATTGTGGAAGATGATGAAATACAGCGGAAAGCCATTATTGAACTGATTGGCCATGATGATGTCGCTATCACAGCAGTGTCCACTGGCAGTGAGGCATTGAATGAATTGCACAGTCAACGCTATGACTGCATGGTGCTGGACTTGATGCTGACAGATATGACCGGATTCGAGCTGCTTGACCAGATTCGGGACGATCAGTATTTGAATGATTTGCCGATCATTATTTATACAGGTAAAGAGCTGGACAGCAAAGAAGAGATGAAGCTTCGCAAATACGCGGAGTCCATTATTATCAAGGACGTGAAGTCGCCTGAGCGTCTGCTCGATGAGACGACGTTGTTCCTGCACCGGGTAGAAGCTAATCTTCCGGAAGACAAGCGTCGGATTCTGCAGAAGCTTCATAACAAGGAAACCCTGTTTGAAGGTAAGAAAATATTGCTAGTGGATGACGACATCCGTAATGTGTTTGCCCTTTCAAGTGTACTTGAAGGCTATCGTATGGATGTGACATTTGCGGAGAACGGTCGTGAAGCTCTGGAGATTCTGGATAAGAACCCGGAAATCGACCTGGTATTAATGGATATGATGATGCCGGAAATGGACGGTTATGAGGCTATGACACGGATCAGACAGATACCGAAATTCGAAAAATTGCCAATTATCGCCTTAACCGCAAAAGCGATGAAAGAGGATCGAGGCAAGTGTATTGAGGCTGGAGCATCCGATTATGTGAAAAAACCGATCCAAACGGATCAATTGTTATCCTTAATGCGGGTATGGCTGTATTCGTAACCCGATAGTTTGGGTAATGAAGGACAATACATCTATTATGTAAGTAACAAATGGAGAAGTGGAGAGAAAATATGACACCGTGGGAACCTACCGAGGCGGAGGCAGAATCGATCCGCATGCCGCAAGACGAAGAGCGTGAACTGATCGAGATCGAGTTGCTATTGGAAGGTATGCACCGTTTATATGGATATGATTTCAGGAACTACGCATTACCGTCGTTAAGACGGAGAATCTGGCATTATCTACATGCCGAAGGGCTGAAGACCATTTCGGGTTTACAGGAGAGAGTTCTTCATGACCGATCTGTATTTGATCGTTTTATACAGAATCTGTCCATCCCTGTAACGGAAATGTTTCGTGATCCGACCTTGTTTCGTTTCTTCCGGGAACAGATCATTCCCGTACTGAGGACATATCCGTATATACGGATATGGCATGCAGGATGTTCTACAGGGGAAGAAGTCTATTCCATGGCGATTATGCTGCATGAAGAAGGACTGTACGACAAAGCAAGAATATACGCGACAGATATGAATGATCGCTCATTACAACAGGCCAAGGAAGGCGTATATGGCATTGAAAAAATGAAATTATATACTACAAACTATTTGGAAGCCGGGGGCACCCGCGCATTCTCGGAGTATTACACCGCCAAATATAATTCCGTGATATTTCATCCTTATCTACGGAAAAATATTATTTTTGCCGAACATAATTTGGCAACAGACCGGTCATTTAACGAGTTTAATGTAATCTTCTGCCGCAATGTCATGATTTACTTCAATGATGAACTGCGGAACCATGTGCACGGACTTTTTCATGAAAGTTTGAGCCACTTCGGCATCCTAGTTCTGGGGTCTAAAGAATCGATACATTTTACGGAATTCAGCGATGCCTACGAGCCGTTAGACCGGACGGAAAAAATATACCGGAAGATTAAATAGGGGGTTAGGCTTAGTCATGGGGCTCAATGAACCAATCCACATATTATTGGTAGATGACCGCCCCGAGAACCTGCTCGCTCTCGAAGCGGTTCTGGAATCGGAACAGTACAAGCTCGTTAAGGCAACCTCCGGGGAAGAGGCACTTCGCTGTTTGCTGAAAGACGAATTTGCGGTCATTGTGCTGGATGTGCAGATGCCTGGGATGGACGGAATTGAGACAGCAAAATTAATTAAGGCGCGTGATAAGTCCAAGGACGTGCCGATTATATTCATCTCTGCAAATAGCAGAGAGGCAGAGCACTTATTTGCAGGTTATTCCGCAGGGGCCATTGATTATATGGTCAAGCCGTTTATCCCTCAGATTTTGAAATCCAAAATCGAGGGCTTTGTAGAAATGTTTATCACGAATAAACGTTTGAAAACACAGACGATGCTGCTGCATCAAAAGACGCAGGAACTGGAGAAAATGAATCAGCAGCTCATTCAGGCCAAAGAGGAAGCGGAAATCGCTGCAAACGCGAAGACCGAGTTTCTTGCCATGATGAGTCATGAGATTCGTACGCCGATGAATGGCGTTATCGGTATGGTTGATCTGTTGATGGAAACGGATCTGAAAGAAGATCAGAAGGAATACGCGGACATTGTACGTCGCAGTGCCGATGCACTCGTTACGGTGATTAACGATATCCTTGATTTCACCAAGATGGAATCCGGCAAAATGGAGCTGGAAGAGCATCCGTTCGAACTTGTGTCCTGTATTCGTGAAGTACTGAGACTGTTCGCGGTAGAAGCCGGCAAAAAGAATATTGAGCTGGAATATTTTCTGGAAGATTCGGTACCCGAACTGATCTATGGTGATATGGCAAGGCTGCGCCAGGTTTTGTTAAATCTGATTGCCAATGCCATCAAGTTCACGGACCATGGCGGCGTGTATCTGATCGTATCCGTTAATGAGGAAAAAGACGGGCGAATGACGCTGGAGTTTGCTGTAAAAGATACAGGAATAGGTATAGCCCAAGATAAAGTAGATCGTCTATTCCAGCCGTTTTCCCAACTGGATACTTCTATGACGCGTAAGTATGGTGGAACCGGACTGGGGCTGGCTATATGCAAAACGCTCGTTGAAATGATGGGTGGAAAGATATATCTGGATACGTCGGAGATGCGTGGTGCTACGTTTGTATTTACCATTCAGGCGCAGCGGTATGTCGAGAATGATCTTTCGACAGGTATTGGGGAAGATCAGCTTACAGACATTAAAAAAAATTATGAAATGCATCCAAGCGTATTAATCGTTGATGATCACCCTATAAATCAGAAACTAATGTCTATTATGCTGGGCAAGCTTGGACTCGTGTCAGATATTGCTGAAGATGGCAAGAAGGCGCTGGATATGGTTTTGGCGAACCGCAACTATGATTATATATTTATGGATTTGCAAATGCCTGTGATGGATGGATTGGAATGTTCTGGCAGAATTCGTGAGAGCCTTCCTCAAGACCAGCAGCCGGTTATTATAGCGATGACCGCCAATGTCATGGATGGTATTCAGCAGCGATGTTCCAATGTTGGTATGGACGATTACATCAGCAAACCTGTGAAAATGGGTAATGTGAAACAGAAGTTATCCCGTTTTCAAGAAGAGAGGCAAGTGTTCAAATCCAACACATCGGCCATAAATCAGGCCAATTGAAATATTTGCTAATTCGATTACTGTTTCATATGTGCTGTAGATGGGTTATTAGGTAAAGAAACCATTGATCAGGAGAGAGATGTCTAATGAATACAAATAAAAGTGAAAAATTCAATGCAAGAACAGAAACACATGACGGCGTGTGCACGGTGTATCTGACTGGCGAACTGGATTTGTCAGTTGCTCCTGAATTCCGTTTGGTGATGGAGCCGTTAGTGGACAACAAGGAACAAGATTTGATTATTAATATGCAAGACTTGAAGTACATCGATAGTACAGGGATTGGCATCCTGTTATCTGTTCTGAAAGCACGGCATGGAATGGAAGCTCGCTTTGAAGTACAGGAAGTTCCTGCGCAAATTCAGAAACTTTTTGATATGACGGGTATTGCCAAATTCTTTGTCTCACAGAAGAATTCCCAATAGGAAAGGATCGAAAAAGGAATGAATGCAGAAGTTCAAAGAGTCACCCTTAATTTACCGGCGACAGCTGATTACGTTGATATTGTAAGACTCAATCTATATGGTGTTGCGTCCAAAATGGGATTTTCTTATGAGGACATTGAGGATATGAAGGTTGCTGTATCCGAGGCCTGTAATAACTCTGTACTGTATGCTTACTCACATGAAGGCGGCATGGTTGAGGTTGTGTTCGAAGTGGACAGTGACACGCTGGCTATCACCGTCAAAGATGAAGGAGCCAGCTTCGAGAACATTAACCCGGCGGTATCCCGTGCAGGTCTTCACGACAAAGAGCTGACAGATGCCCAAGTCGGTGGACTTGGATTTTACCTGATGCAGGCTCTGATGGACGATGTCAGTGTGGAAAGTGAGACGGGCAAAGGTACGAAAGTAGTACTCGTAAAACGTCTTGCAAGAAGTGAGGAGAAAGTATGAATGAAAAAGTGACTCCCCCAGAGTCCATGTCTGAAGCGATAGGTTTGATCTGGGAATACCAGCAAACCCAGGATAACGAAATAGCAACAGTTCTTATCCGCAAATATGAACCGATGGTGAAGATGGCAGCAGGTAAAATTGCGCGGAATCGACCCGATCTGTATGAGGATTTATATCAGACCGGGCAAATGGCCCTAATTCGTTTGCTTAAGCAATACGATATCAATCTGGGTATTCCGTTTGAACCTTATGCCATGAAGAGCATGATCGGTCATATGAAGAATTATTTGAGGGACAAGTCCTGGTATATTCAGGTGCCCCGCAGAATTAAGGAAAAGGGAGCACTTGTCCAGCATGCCATTGATGAATTAACAGTGAAGCTGGAGCGTTCACCAGGTGTGAACGAGATTGCTGAATACCTGGATTTAACCCCTGAGGAAACCATCGAAGTCTTAGCTGGTAGGGAATGTTATCACTATGTGTCACTGGATTCTCCGCTATCACAGGATGAGAGTGCAGCCACTTTAGGCG
Source organism: Paenibacillus sp. ALJ109b (assembly GCF_010747435.1). Taxonomy (NCBI): domain Bacteria; kingdom Bacillati; phylum Bacillota; class Bacilli; order Caryophanales; family Paenibacillaceae; genus Paenibacillus; species Paenibacillus sp. ALJ109b. The sequence continues at coordinate 28,315 of NZ_JAAIFP010000034.1, read as the reverse complement.
AACTGATCAGTTCTGATGTGAATGACTTCGATTCGGTTGAGAAGCGGATGGACTTGCAGCAGGCATTGGGACAATTGAAGGAACAGGAACAAAAAGTGCTTATTTTAGCATTTCAGGATGGTCAGTCGCAACGGGCAATTGCTCAGAAATTGGGAGTCTCCCAAATGAGTGTATCCCGTATCCAGAAGCGAGCTACTGAGAAATTAAAACAGATTATGTCGAATGCTTCATTATTATGAGATGTAGATCGGTGACGATATTGAGCACGGCATAGAGAAGGACACGTGATTCCAATGGAATGCATACGTGTCCTTTTTTGGAATCACTGATTTCCTAATGAACAGTATGAATGCAGGAGTGGATGTTTGTGATTGTGGATAAAGTCAAGCTGGAAGTGCGTCGAGACAAGGCTACCTACTCAGACCATTGGGAATGGTGGGATTGGGTGGCACCGGATCAGGAGAGTATGGCTGATGCCTTGGAGGAACTAACGAACGCATTTCCAGAAATGCAGTACTGGCTTCGCAAAATACCGGAGGTAGAGTCCAACTACCTGTCCGTCCGCTTCATGAACGGCACGGAGCCCGTGATATTCGGGTCATTATTATATGCGGTCAAGAATGAAAGAAACGATCAACGTAAAGATAATCAGATGTTTTTCTATGTGGATCAAGAAAGACTGGTTACCTTGAATGTAGATGACAATACCAGAGGTATTATGAATACAGGTGAACGTGCAGCCATGTTACAACAATGCAGTGAAGCCCGGGACGGTATGTTTGTGCTCTTTCGTGCGATCTTGCATTATTACCATGTGGGTATGGATCATTTTGAGATGAATTTGAGGGATTTGGAGCGGACGATGGAATCCCGCAATGCTCGCACGCTGATGGATCGGATCCTTGCGGCCAGATTCGAGTTGTTGTATTGGAGTAATCTGTTCATTCCGTATTCCGAATTGATGGCTGCCGCCAGGGAAGCCTATCTGGATGAATTGAAAGAGAATCGCTTTTTCCAGCAGCTCCAGCACCGGATCGAACGGATGGAGCGTTTGTTCAAACATTATGAGACAGAGATTGATACACTGATCTCCATTGATAATGCCATTTCAGGGGTGCGGGGCAATGAGATTATGAAGACGCTGACCCTTGTAACCTCGGTATTCACGCCCGCAACGGCTGCAGGAGCCATCTGGGGAATGAACTTCGAGAATCTGCCTTGGATCGACAAAACATGGGGTGTTGTACTCGTCCTTGCGCTTATCATCATCAGCATGATCGGCATGTATGTATGGATGATGATGAAGGGCTGGACAGGGGATCTGCTCAAAGTGAAGTCCTCCCAGCCGTCGGCCAAAGAAACAGAGAAGCGTGCCAATGGCAAACGAAGGCGATGACTTTGTCAGCCTCACCCTGTGCCTTTTATTTTTTATAATCTTCAATGTATCCCAGTAAGTCAGCAATATATTGTCCCACAATGGGCATGTTTACGAATTGACTGAGAATAAAAGCGAGCAGACCAAGAACGACGAAGGTCCCTACCGTCAAACCCAAACCACGTGCCATACCAGCGGTGAAGTTGGTAATGATACGTTTTTTGGGACTGCTGTAGTTTTCGATAATATCCTTGATTTGAGATTTTTCTAGACTGTCTGCAATCTGATCCAGTCTTGTGTTCAGGCGTTTGACCTCATGTCGCAATTCAAAAGGGTGTTCACTGGTATCATACTGTTGTGCAGGTTTTCCTCCGGTTATAGGCGTATTGCCGTTCATTGTGACTTTACTCATGTTCTTCCTCCTTTAATCTTGCAGTGGATAAAAAATAGCCAGCTGGAATACAGCTGGCTATTGGTCACTCGATCAAAAGCCTTACAGGCTGGTCGAGTTCAATTCTTTACGTGCATCTTCCTTCGCTTCTACAGAAGCGGCAGCCACTTCGTCCGACGCTTTGGATGCTTCATTCGCTACATCAGCGGAAGCTTTTCTTACGGAGTCCATCACGTCATTACGGCCTTGGTTTACCGTTTTTGCAATATCAGAAGTTTTGGAAGAGACCGTTTTAGCCAGTTCGGAAGCTTTATCACCGACAACCGCTGCAACTTCTTTTGTGCGATCTGTAACGATCCCCACTTTCTCGGAAAGGTCACCACGCAATTCGCGTCCTGGTTTAGGGGCAAAGAGTAGTGCTGCAGCTGCTCCCAGCAAACCTCCGATGAAAATTCCTTTGGCGAAAGTTGAACCGCTTTGTACAGGATATTGTTCTTCTGCTTTATTCATGTCAAATCACTCCTTCTTCAAATTTAAGAAACGGATACGAAACAACGAACACCTTGTTGGACCGATCAGGCAGCCTGTCTGAACAGTCTGGACACAAGCCCCAGCAAAAAGACAAAGACTGCTGTTCCAATGATGGCAGGAATTACGGCAAAGTTACCGATGACCGGTCCCCAGTTACCAAGCAAGAGTGCTCCCAGCCAAGCTCCGACAAATCCGGCAACCATTGCACCGATGATTCCTCCAGGCATGTTATGACCGGCAAGTGCATCACCGATTACACCGATAATGACTGCCATAACAATGCTGATAATGATACCCCACATAACAACCGCCTCCTTTGTGCTTGATGTAGGATGGTGTCTGTTCGCGTTTGCTTACTTCGTATATAAACGCCGTGCTTCCAGGTGAAACAATCAATCTAGAGAGATCTATACTGGAAATTATAGGATAGTGCAATTCAGATGGAACGTTGAATCCCTTTAATCATACAGAAGATCCAAGCCAGTCCAGCAGCAAATCCGGTGAAAACGTCGGTTGGAAAATGTACACCCAGCATGATGCGGCTGAGGCCAACCAAAAATATAAATGTTATTCCGCAAAGGACAGGCAGTGCAACTCCAGACACACGTTGATTTCGTTCAATTGCCCAGATGACAAAGAGCATGCCATAAAACCCCATCGAGATCATCGCATGGCCACTTGGAAAACTATATCCATGAACAACCAGCAGATGTTCCAGCTCAGGTCTACTGCGCCTGAATATTTCCTTCAATAAGGTGTTGAGAATCCACATCATGGCAAAACTGCTGAGTAACGCATAACCATATATGAGGAAACGGGGACGACGCTGCCACAAGAAAAGAGTTGAAAAACCGATAGCTGCGATGGCAGAAAGTCTGAAAGAACCGAGCGCAGTAATGAATGAAATGAAAGGCAGCAGATGAAGACGTGAATCCGAGTTCAGATAAAATAACTGCTGGATCCTTTCATCCAATGAAACGATAAAATCGTTACCCAGTAACGCTCCCAGAGCTGCCAGTATGAAGACGACCGAAACGCTGGCTATAATTCCAACACCAACCCAGTTGAGCAGTGGACGTACCGAAGTTTTGCGAGCTAACCCGGAAGTGGGTAAATGCGTTTTGCGCAGCATATATGAGAATCTCCTTTAGTGATGGTAGTAGGTAGATAAAGATTGATAAAGGATTACCCGAAATGTCTGTCGAAAAAACTGTAAAAACGTCGCTTTTGTACTATACTATTTAAGATATCCCATGCGGCGTCGTGACGCAAAGCAGAGATGAATTCGGGAGTATAAAGGAGAGAACTCGCATGGAGAGTGCCCTGTTAATTAAAGAATACCGTGCGGGCGTTATGGAATGCGCCCATTACGGACACATAAGCATTACGGATGAGAACGGCAATGTTGTATATTCAGCCGGCGATCCTCATTTTAGAGCGTTTACCCGTTCGTCCGCCAAGCCCTTTCAGGCCATTCCGGGGATTCGTGCTGGTATTGCCGGGCATTATGGTCTGACAGCTCAGGAGATTGCCATCATGTCTTCCTCGCACCGTTCGGAGCCGATGCATATTCAGGTGCTGGAGCAGATAGAAAGCAAAATAGGGTTGGGTGAAGAGTGCTTGATTTGCGCACCGAGTTACCCCCTCAATGAAGAAAGCCGAAATCAATGGCTGCGTGCTCAAGGAGAGAAGCGTCGTATTCTCCACAACTGCTCCGGCAAACATCTGGGCATTCTCGCATACACTCAGATGAAACAGGCCGATTTGGGAACTTATGCAGAGCCAGAACATCCGGTGCAGCGTGAAATTCTCGAGACCATGGCCTATATGGCAGGGATTGAACAGAAAGAGATTAAACTTGGGACGGATGGCTGCGGCTTTCCGGTATTTTCGTTGCCGTTATCGGCATTGTCGAACGCATATCTGAAGCTGGCTTGCCCGGATCTGATCGAAGACCCATCTACACGCTCCGCGGTAGAGACCATTACTGGAGCCATGAACGAATATCCGTTAATGGTAGGAGGAACGCAGCGTGTAGATTCCGTGCTGCTTGAAGACAGCAACATTGTAGCCAAAGGTGGCTTCAAGGGTGTGTTTGGTTTTGCCCTGAAAAAGGAACGCCTCGGAATTACGTTCAAAGTGCTTGACGGTTCTGAAGAAGAATGGGCCTATATTGCCCAATCCATTCTGGAGCAGATTGGATATAGCAATCGGAAAACTATCGAACGACTGGCAGAAGTATATCCACCTGACATTCGGAACGACGCCGGTAAAGTCGTAGGGCGGGCAGAGATCGAATTCAAGCTTCACTCACCTGAAGAAAGCGTATAACCATATGCAAGGGGCGTGATTAGAATTCCCGGACCACGGGTAAAGATGACATACCAACTGGTATTGATCTATAGAATTCTAAATATACACGCAAGAACTGCTGCGATAGTACGGCAGCTCTAAACCCTTGGAGGTGGATGAACATGATTAAAGTAGTGACATCAGAAGAAAGGCACACGTCGGATCGAGGTTGGATACACAGTGAATTCAGCTTTTCCTTTGCGGACTATGATGATCCAAGCAATGCCCATTTTGGTTGTCTTCTGGCTCATAATGACAACACACTGATGCCGCAGGAAGGCTTTAAGCGACATCCACATCATGACTTGGAGATTGTTAGTTATGTAATATCAGGTACGTTGAAACATACGGATAGCATGGGAACGGAGCAATTGTTGGAACCGGGAACGGTTCAGGTCATGAGTGCGGGTACCGGAGTAGAGCATTCAGAGACTAACCCGTCAGAGGATGAACCTGTACGCTTTCTACAGATGTGGTTTCTGCCATCCCAGCGCATGTTGAAGCCCTCGTATACTAATCGTCGTGTAGAGGCTCAGGAGTATCTGAACCGTCTTTGTCCGATTGTATCAGGGCGAGGGGGAGAAGGAGCAGAGGGAGCATTGCCTATTTCACAGGATGTAACTTGCTATCTATCCCATCTAGAATCCGGTCAAAAATTAATGTACCCTCAACATGAGGATAGGCGTACACATCTCTTCCTTATTAGTGGCCATATCGAGATTGTATGTTCAGATGGCAACTTCACTCTCAAGCCGGGTGATGCTGCACGAATCCGCAAAAGCTGTGATTTGCAAATTACAGGTACAGGCAGCGATACTGCTGAATTTGTATTGGTGGATTTGCCTTGACGGAAAAAACAAATGTAAGAGGACCTGTTTCCACTGTGATGTGGAGAACAGGTCCTCTTTTCCATGGGCTATGCCGCCCTAGGATTTGCGGAGATTACCCAGTTCGGAAGCGACAGCTTCCACTTCAGAGATACTCAGATGTTCCTTACCCAGGACCATCTCATACAGGTCAAACAAATCTTCATACTTGTCGAGTGGGAAAGCTGAAGCCTGCATGGCAGCTCCACTGGCCATCCGCAGCTTCGTTTTGATCGCTTCAATCATATATTCCATGTTGGCTGCGCTTGCTTGCGTTAAATCCATCGTTATGTCCATCCCTTCCGTATCGGAAACTGTTGTCATTGTATCATGATTGGACAGGCCCAGGCCAATGCTTTTGCGGCGAAATCAAGCATCGGGTAAAATGAGGAATATAACAATAGAGCCTCAGGTAGGGAGCACATGTGTAAAGGAGGTAAATAGATTGGCAACATATAAGCGGGAATTGGTTCGTCATCAAAGTAGGGAAGCCCGCCAAAATGTGCAGGGAGAAGACTTGGTATTATTTTTCAAGCACATATATAAGCTTCATTCACCGGATGAAATCACCTTTGTCTGTATCGGGACGGACCGTTCCACCGGTGATGCACTGGGCCCACTGACAGGTAGTCTGCTACAGGAGGCCGGAGTAAATCACATTGTAGGGACGCTGGCGTCTCCTTGTGATGCTGATACGCTGGAGAAGAGGCTGGCGCTTGTCCCGTCACATCATGCTATCATCGCCATAGATGCTTGTCTGGGTCCAAAACAGGCAACAGGTACATACTATCTCGCAGAACATCCACTCATTCCGGCAAAATCGGTTGGAGGCAAGCTGCCGCCAGTTGGTCATTACAGCGTGGCTGCTGTAGTGAATTCTAATGGACCGAGACCTTATTCCATTCTACAGATGACCTCGCTTCATTTCGTTATGGGCATGTCCAGAATGATTGCAGAGGCGGTCGCCGAAGCAGTGAAATACAGATAAACGTTTCATTAATGATATGCAGGCTTAATAATATACAACTTGAATTAATTTAATTCGCGCAGAGAGAGGGATTTATATGGAAAAAGTGATGTGTGACGGAACGACGATTTGTTATGCCGAACAGGGTAAGGGAGAAGCACTCATTTTGCTCCACGGATACTGCGGCAGTTCATCCTACTGGGATGAAGTAGTGCCTGAGCTTGCACGCAGCTATCGTTGCATCGTACCCGATCTGCGTGGACATGGCAAAACGGACGCGCCTGTAGGTAGTTATACCATTGATCAGATGGGCAATGACGTATTGCAATTAATGGACGAGCTAGAGGTGGACAAGGCTGTCCTGCTCGGTCACTCCATGGGCGGATATATCGCACTTTCTATCGCACAGCGCCATCCAGAACGATTGAATGCCTTCGGCTTGATTCATTCCACAGCGTATCCGGATAGTGAAGAGGGCAAGGAAAAACGTCTTCGCGCAGTATCCACCATTCAGACGGAAGGTATTGTTCACTTTGTAGATGGGCTGGTTCCCGGCTTGTTTGCACCAGAACATGTGGAATCGCTATCGACGCAAGTGACACGTGTGAAGGAAATTGGTTATCAGACTGCGCCGCAAGGAGCAACTGGAGCCGCACTGGCTATGCGGGAACGGCCGGACCGCCGTGATGTATTATCAGCTACACCGCTTCCCGTCCTGTTGGTTGCCGGCGAGAAGGATGCTGTCATTCCGCCGGAACGAACATTCACAAGTGACAAGCCACATATTACACAAGCCGTGATTCCTGGAGCAGGACATATGAGCATGTATGAAGCTCCGGAAGAACTAATTCAGGTCATTAAACAATTTTTGACGGGATTATCGAAGTAATAATGGAACATGAATAGAGTATCCGATGATTTCGCCTCCTTAGCGGATCGTCGGTACCTTGCTAAACCCCTGCATCGTTCGCTCAAGAACGGCAGGGGTTTTATTTGTTCAGGGCCAGAGCATAGGACGAGCTATAGACCATGTTTTGGCTTTTTGTCATGGCATGAATTAAAATGATGAGAATGGATCATGCAAGTGAAACTGGAATGTACACGATCGAACGATGAGGGGGCACATAGCATGTTCAGGAAAGATTATCTGCTCCGCATGATGGAGGAAATGACAGAAGCGATCGGCAAAGTATTTACACTTAAACAACAGCGAAAACACACGGAGGCTCTGTCCGAGCTGGACGAGCTGCTGCGTAGGCAGTTTGGACTGAATTTATCTCTGCTGAACTCACTGCCGGCCGAAGATGTCATTGAAATGTTCCGTTTTCGTGGCGTCATTGAAGTGGACAATCTGCAACAAGCCGCCAGGCTGATCGAAGAAGAAGCGTACATTTATAATGAAAAAGCCAAAGTAGAGGGCATAGATGACCAGGAAAAAATGGAGTCAGAGGATGAAGCACTCATTCGTCTGATGAGATCACTTCATTTTTACCTGTACGCACTGAATAATGGGGCTAATTCGAGGCTGCTGGATGCTCCAGATCGTGTGGAGGGAATATTGGAGCAGACGAAACAATATGAACTTCCGGCACGAACGGAAAAGCAGCTTGCCCTGTATCGTGAACAGCAGGGGCGTTATGATCAGGCTGAGAATAGCTGGTACAGACTGCTGCAGGTAGACGACAGCCATCCCATTCAGTATCGGGGTGAGGTACAGGCTTTCTATGAAAGGTTAAGACAACTGGAAGATGAGCAATTGCAACAAGGTGGCTTGCCTCGTGAGGAAGTGGAAGAGGGGCTTGCCGAGCTGAACCGTTAAACCGATGAATAGGCCGTTAACTTGGAGAGGGAACGGAATTGTGTTATGGTAACGGTTGACCAAACCAAACCGAAAGTGAGATGTACCCCCGTGGATTCATTGCGAAAGCTTATACAAGACATCTTTGAACAGAATTCGCTGATTACAGCGACCTGGAGCCAGCTGCGCAGACGGGACAATGTCTCGTATACGAAAGTGCAAGTCAAGCCGGTAACGCTCAAGAATCAGCTTCATTATCAATTCGCATTTCATTATACCAACAAAGTGCTGCACGAGAATTTGACTCCGGATGAAGCGGCAGAACGCATGACTTTGCTATGCGAAGAGACGTTTCGTCAAGGACTGCTCTGTACTACAGACGCAGACTATCAAATTTTGATCAGCAAAAAATATAAAGTGTCCATCCTAACCAAGTCGGCTTCCAAAACTGCGGTGGACCTCTCGCATAATCGCAAAAAGCAATATGTGCTGGAAGATGGAGTTCCCGTTTCGTTCCTGGTCGAGCTGGGGATTATGAGCGAGGAAGGCCGCGTTTTGGCTCGTAAGTACGACAAGTTCAGACAGATCAACCGTTTCCTAGAGATGGTACAGGATGTCATCCCGCATCTGCCGGAGGGCCGTCCACTTACCATTGTTGATTTTGGTTGCGGAAAGTCTTATCTCACCTTTGCTTTATATCACTATTTGTCCGTACAACAGCGCAGATCGCTCAAAATTATTGGCCTCGACTTAAAAGCCGATGTTATTGAACACTGTAATGATCTGGCAAACAAATTGCATTATGGTGACCTGAAGTTCCTCGTTGGGGACATCGCTGACTACGACGAGCTCAATGAAGTGGATATGGTTGTAACGCTGCATGCCTGTGATACAGCAACCGATGCCGCTTTGGAGAAAGCCGTTCGTTGGGGCGCTTCCGTCATTCTATCTGTACCGTGCTGTCAGCACGAGCTATTTGACCAGATTGAATCCAACGTGATGAACCCGTTGTTGTCACACGGTATTCTGAAGGAACGCTTCTCCGCTTTGGCAACGGATGCCATTCGGGCCAAGCTGCTCGATCTGATGGGATACAAAACGCAGTTGCTCGAATTTATCGACATGGAGCATACGCCGAAAAATATATTAATCCGTGCCGTACGAGGCCAGGCTGGACAGACTGCTGACATGTGGAACGAATATACTGCATTCCGTGATTTCATTCACGCAGATCCTTATTTGGAGCGGGCATGTGCGGACTTGCTTCCAGGTGACGGCAAGATGAAAGAAGCTGAGCAGAACCATGGGGCAGATGCGAGCCAAGAGAATTCAAATGAGGAATCGATCAAAGGTGTCACCCAAGATGCCAGCCACTGTGATCATTGTTGAATGTGAATGCCTATGGAACAATGAAGAGTGATGCATAATGTTTGACGACAGATGGCAAAAAGGATGATATATGATTGAGTTGCTTGATCCTTTGAGACGATGCAGTTCGTCTGTCATCGCCATTGACGGGACATACTGGTAAGAGGGTCCCGTGAAAATATATATAATGTGCCAAAGGCATGAGATCAGGCAGAAGACCCTATTGGGAGCTTCTGTCTTTTTTTGTTTGAAATTAATTAAGAAGAATACGGAGACGGGAGAAAGGGAGGAGGCGCATGAAGGAGGCGAGATCAGATAAGAAGACTAAGTGGAGTTCAGAATCGGCACTAACGGCAGTTCTTGGTTTAATTGCAGTGGCGTTACTCTTGGCAGGGTGTCTATGTAGGGGATTGTTTTATGCTACGGACGTATATCCCATGGTACTCATGGCATCAGGAAGTGTACTTATTTGGTTTGTTTTGTTTATTATGTGTTTCAATGCACCGAAGACGATAGGGCAGCTAGGGATTGCTCAGTGGTTGGATTACTTCAAACGACTATATGTGGCCATTATGCAGTATGCTCATTTCCGCTGGATACTTTGGCCCCTGGCTATGGCAGTCTGGTTTGGCCTGCATGTATGGATGGGCTCTGTCAGTGTACAGGGAAGCTTGGATGAGATGCTGCGCTGGAGCCTTCTGGCGATATTTGCGTTGCTAACCGTCATATTGGCATCACGTGCGAACGGAGCGCGATGGTTTGCATGCGGCTGGCAATTGGCAGGTGGCCTGCTTGTGCTAAGCGGAGTACTTGCCGCGTGTGGTGTGCTGCCGCTGCCTTATGGGGTCATGCGAACCGCTGACCCCGAGATTAGCTCCGCCGGAGCCCGGCTCGGCGGATTGCTGCAGTACCCCAATGCGTACGGTGCCGTTGTTGGCATGTACGCATTGGAGCGGCTGGCTGCCGCCGCGCGCGCCATAGCCCGGCCGTTGTCGGCCGGGCGGCTCATCGCGGCAGTGCTGCCGCTCATGCCCGCGCAAGCCGCGCTCCTGCTGAGCGAGTCGCGCGGCGCTTGGCTGGCGACCGGCTGTGCCGCGGTCGCCGTCTTCGCTTTGCAGCGGCGCGGTGCCCGCCTGCCGCTGCTGCTGGCCACGGCCGCGCCACTGGCGTGCGCGGCCTGGCTCTACCGCCAGCTGGCTGCGGCCCAGCTGGCGCCTGCACCCGTGCCCGGCCTGCTGGCACTGGCCGGGTCATGGGCAGCTGCGCTGCTCGGCACGCTGCTGCTGTGCCGTTTGTGGCACAGCAGCGCTCGTGTACGCGCCGCTGCCCTCACGGCCACAGTGCTGGCGGGAATCACCGCTGCCACTGTGGCCGTGGCCTCCACCGCCGACCGCATGGCGGCTGGCGTGGGCACAGGGCTGTCCCGCCTTCAGATGTGGCGGGACGCCCTGAAGCTCTGGACCGAGGCCGCATGGCTGGGCCACGGGGGAGAGACATGGCGCAGCATGTTTCGCGCCATCCAATCCTCGCCTTATGTTGGAGGCGAGGTCCACAACGGCTTCCTCGATCTGGCTCTCGATACAGGCGTGATCGGGTTGCTGCTCATCGCCGGATGGTTCTTTTTCACTCTGCGGACGATGTGGAGGCAAGCACCTCAGCTGCTGCCTTCGGTTATTATTTTTGGCCTCCATGGCGCAATGGACTTTGACTGGAGCTTCACCTTCCTCTGGATGATATTCATTTGGCTGGGGGGCTGGGCCCTCTCGTCGCCAACTCTACAGGAATCCGCGGCTGACAAAAAGCGGTCTCGTTTTCTCCGTCCGTTAAGCCCATGGCCTCAACGGATATTAACCGGACTGTTCGTCATGTTTTGGCTTGGCGGCACAGTCTGGCTTGCTGGACAACAGGTGGCGGCAGAACAACAATATCGTCTAGCCATGTCAAAAGATTCAGGAGATACTGAGCGTAAAGCGCTACTTACTGCGGCGTACAAGTTCAACCCCTACAGACCGGATATCGCCATCTCCCTGTCCCGTGCGCTTCCAGCGAAAAAAGCTGAATCGATATTGGTGCAGAGCTTGTCCTGTTCCCCTGTTTCACCCCAACTCTACAGAGAGCTGGGGCGGTTAGCCGCTCAATCGGGTAGAGGAGAATCGGCTGGGAACTATTTTGAACATGGCCTGGCCCTAAATCGTTTTGACGCGTCCAGCCAGTCCCAAGCCTTGTATTGGATGGAACAGGCATCACGGAGGGAACTGGCGTCAGGGTATGCTGAACGAGGAAGGCAGACCGCTGCTGCTGGAGTAAGGATGTACGAACGTTATAGACAACTGGCTGAAGAAGTGGCAGCAGGGGAGGAGAGAAATGATCGACGTTTTGGGCTTGGAGAAGAAGCATCACGTTATGGGGATAATCTGCGCCTCCTTGCTTTTGGTCCACATGCTTCAGAAGTGACTAGAAAGAGTCCCTGAATATCTGACCTCATTCAACGCTAAAAGTGAACGAGATCCATGAAAACATTGATTCAATATTTAACATGATGAACGATCTCTCATGGATTCAACGAAAGTATTGCTTTACGCCTCAGTTCAGGTTATTCAAAATCGACCAATATGCTTTACAATTACCTGTTCGTTTACCTGTTCATTGCTTTCAACCTACAACCGGTATCCGCCAAACGCATTCTTAAAGGCAGCTTGCAGCGGTTCTACCTCCACACCCCATAGAGTCGCAATCTCTAAGCTGACATCCGCGTTCCACCATTCGCATAATTTTTTGCGATTATCCCGATTTTCTCCGATCCAGAGCAGATTGGCGATGACCTTCCCATAATACAATTCTTCCGCTTGCTTCATCAGCTCGGGGGAGATATATACCTTTAACTTTTTGGCTGTTCGATACAGCTCTTTGCTGCATGCTCTTCGGATACCGCGGGCAGAAGGTAGCTTCTGGCCTGGGGTGTTATGTTTGACCGGGGGAGTACCGGGTGCTGATTTGAATGACATCTTCTCACGCTCCTCTCCCGATACCATATGCAAACGGCTGCCTGCGGGACACTATCCCAGACGGGTGAAGTAGCAACAGCTAGAGGCCTGTGATAAAATAGGGACGAACATCCATGGTGCGGAAGGGCACTGCCAATCAGGATGAAGAAAGAGGGTCGAGATGGACGTTATTCATAACATTGTCAATCAATTATTCGATTGGATTCAGAGTCTTGGATACTTTGGAATTATGCTTGGACTAATGCTTGAAGTTATTCCGAGTGAAATTGTACTGGCATATGGAGGTTTTCTCGTTTCACAAGGCCATATTAATTTTTTCGGTGCAATGATTTTTGGTACTGTGGGCGGTGTCATAGCCCAGCTATTTATTTACTGGATTGGCCGTTATGGCGGAAGACCTGTACTTGAACGCTACGGAAAATACATATTGATCCAGAAAAAGCACATCGACCATTCCGAAGAGTGGTTCCGCAAGTATGGGACAGGTGTCATTTTCACGGCGCGTTTTGTTCCGGTCGTAAGACATGCCATATCGATTCCTGCCGGTATTTCCAAAATGCATACGGGTCGATTTATTTTGTTGACAACCCTCGCTGTTATACCTTGGTCTGCATTGTTTATATATTTAGGGATGATACTTGGAGATCAATGGCAACATATCAACGAGAAAGCGGCACCTTATATTATGCCGATTCTGCTCGTTGCTCTCGCACTTATGATTATTTATGTACTTATTAAATGGATGAATGCTCGTAAAAAGAAGGGAAGTGTCTAGTTATGGGAAAACCAAACTTGTCTCACAAATTCGGTAAAGGTCTGCCACCGAAAGAATTCATTGAGAGCATGACGAAGAACCAAAGTGAGTTTCAGGCAAACTATGACAGCTTTGCATGGCCAAGCGAGGATGATCGTGAATTTTTCGAAAGCCTGAATCACCGCGATGATTTGCGTGTGTTAATTTTGGCTGCTGACTGGTGTGGTGACGTGGTACGTAATGTTCCGGTCGTATTCCAGGCACTGGAAATATCCGGCATTCCGACAGAAGTTCTTATTTTGGAAAATCACCCTGAAGTGATGGATGAGTTCCTTACGATGGGCGGACGCTCTGTCCCTGTCGTTATTTTTGCAGATACGGGCGGACATGTACTGGGTCAATGGGGACCTCGTCCACAACATGTGCAGGAAGTTATGGTTGAATTCAAACGTCTCAACCCGGACCGTGAAGCGGCAGATTATCAGGATAATTTGGCTGTTGCACGTCAAGAGATTGGGAAACGTTATGGGGAAGGAACGGAGTCAAATGCAGCTATTATCCGTGAGCTGCGTGAACTGATTTCGGGTTACTGAGCCGATATGCTTAACATTCGCACATTTTCTTTGGGACCGCTCCAGACCAATGCGTATCTGTTGCAGGGCGATGATCCAGGTAAAGCCGTAATCATTGACCCGGGAATGAATCCGGGCCCATTACTCAAAGCCATTCAGGACCTTGAGATTGAAGCGATCCTGCTCACTCACGCGCATTTTGATCATATGGGCGGCGTGGATGAAATTCGCAAATTGAAAGGCTGTCCCGTTTATTTGCATGACTTGGAGAGTGATTGGCTCACAACGCCGAAATTGAATGGTTCTTTGAACTGGCCTCAGGCTACCCCGCCGTTATCGACAGATCCAGCTGAATATGCCTTGGACGAAGGTCAGACGTTGAACTTTATTGGTCATACGTTCAAAGTGTACCATACACCAGGACACTCACCAGGCAGTGTAAGTCTGCTATGTGGTGAGGATCTGTTTGCTGGAGATGTTCTGTTCCGTATGGGTGTAGGCAGAACGGATCTGACAGGAGGCCGTGAACGGGATCTGATTAATTCAATCCAGAACAAGTTGTACACCTTCTCGGATGAGGTCAAAGTGTATCCAGGTCATGGTCCCAAAACGACAATCGGTTATGAGAAGAAGAACAATCCTTACGTGTCTGCAAGATGATCCGACAATTTATGTGAAGAAAGTCTGGACAAGTGACAACTTTTTCATTAGAATAGCAATTAGTTGTTACAAGCGTTAAAGCACCATCTAACTGAAGCAATACAAAGAAACACCCTAACTTGCGAAGCACGCAGACTGTGGTCTATACCCGGTTTGCGTTCTTTTTTTGTTTTCAGCCACTTTTTCATTAAAGTTACATCCCGTTTAGCCCTACATACAGATCGTTGACAAGTATCTACAGAAGATCGTTTTAGTCCAATTAGTAAGTCGAATTATAATATGCATAGATGATAATAGTCAGAAGAATATGAAACAATAGCTAATGAGAGCGAGGAATTAGAAGTGGAAAAAAAGCGAGTGATTCAGTTGGGACAACGTGCCGAGAACCTGATCATCGAAGAAAACCGACGAGCAATGGAAAGTGGCAGAATAGAAGCAGTTACCCAGCGTCCTCAACTACATAATTACATGAATATTGAGATGAATCCAATCAAGGATCAACAGCAGAATATATGGAGAAGTCGTTTATTAAGCAGCGGAGCACGCAACCAACCGTGGTTCGACAAACTGCAAGATTACCGAAATGAAGTCTGATTGCCCGGGAAATTGTCGGCTTCAGATTTTTTTTTGGATTGAATTGAACGTTTTTGCAGAGCCTGTCGTAATAACATAAGACTGAGCGGAGAGCAGGTGATGATTCAGATGGAGGCAGCCGAACTGGAAGAGGTACAGAGAGCAATACAGGGAGATGACAGTGCACTGGCAGAACTGCTGCAGCGCCATTACGCTTTTGTGTATAAGTATCTTGTCAAAGTAACGATGGACCCCAACGTTGCTGAGGAAACGGTGCAGGATACGATGATTCGATGTATGGAAAATATTCATAGATACGATGGCTCGTCTGCCTTTTCGTCATGGATGATTACGATTGCCACCCGTATATATATCGACAAGACTAGGCGCAGACGAAGAGAACAGATTTGGCTGGAAGCAATTCGTAATCAGGCTGTACGGAAATTGCGGTGGCAATTTGAGAGCCGGAATGAAGAATGGACAGATGTAATGGATGCCATGACAAGGTTAACCCCAGAACATCGTATTACCGTCCTGTTGAAGCATTATTATGGCTATGGCTATGATGAAATTGGTGAAATGCTGGGTATTCCATCGGGAACGGCGAAGTCTCGAACTGCCTATGGTCTTCGTCAATTGAGAAAGGAGCTGGGTTGAGCATGAGCAGATCTGAGGAACAGGATGAACAAGAGATTCTGATGCGAATGCAACAACAGATGAAAGTGCTCGATGATGCGTATGAGCCTGTAAACATTCCTTCATTAGCCTCCATTGAAGCCCAAGTCAAGGAACGAAAACAAATGAAACGACGAGCCAATCGGATCGAAATGATTTTGTTCTGGATTGTGGGACTGTTCATTATCGCTTTAGGTGTCTTATTGTTCCATTCGGCTCCAGCTCTATATTTGGGTATCCAGGCTATAAGCTTGTGTGCAGCGATTGCCGTGGCAGTAATCTGGTCAGGGCGACGCCGGAAGGAGACTCGTCATGAATGATCTGCATTATTCTTTAAATGAGATTCCTCTCATATGGCTTATTCTGATTGCCATTCTTTTGCTGATACAGGGAACATGGATCTTTCAGGATGCACGCAGACGTGGCCGATTCCCCTGGTTATGGGGATTGTGGGGCATTACTGGATTCCCAACACCTTTGATCATATATTGGTTTATTGTGGTGCGAGCAGATCGCAGACCCCCTAAGCGAACGTCGGGCAAATCATAGAGTTAATGGCTTGGAAAAAAGATTTTGCACAAATGTTTTGTTTAATTCTAGTAATCGTAGACATCGCTATTCTTTTCTAGTAGACTATACAAATAATAAAAAGATAGACTACCAGGAGGTTAGACGATGCTGCGATTAGGAGAGAAGGTTGTCATCGTCGCGGATGCGTTTGAGCAGAATCTTCCTGTGGGGGAATATGGTTTCATCATCGCTTATGACCGGAATCCGGACAATGCGTTCGATTACGTGCTTCGAGTGCCGCAGGTGAATCGGAACTTTTTTGTTCCATCCGGCGACGTCGATCTAGAAGAGATTCTGCTGAAGCAGGAAGCTGAGCGGGTCGAGCGAGAAGCGTTGATAGATTACGCCCTTGCGACACACAATGAGAAACTGTTTCATCATCTGATGAACGGAGATTTTCAAGCTGTGGAAGAGGAAGAAGAAACCGCGAACGATGTTATGTCACAGGCGGATTTTATAAAGCAGGTTAACCTGCGTGCATGGATTTAGAATTTTAAGAGTCGGCTGATGCCGGCTCTTTTTTGATTAGATTAGAAAGTATGAACGTTGAAGCCCTCATTATCCTGGTTATACGTGTAAAAATTCAGTTAATTAGGTTTTGAAATGTATACTAAAGGAAGACTCCACCGTTTGGGGTTATTTTGCATATTCGGTAACTCGGGTCATTTGCATTGAATTGTCGAACTATCTCACCTATAATGAAAAAAGTTATCTTGGGACTTTAGCCCGTTAAACGGACGATTCGTTTTCGGCGGTTTCAGGAATTAGAACGAATGAAGGAGGCATCCGGAAATGAGTATTTCGAATAATGACGTTCAGCATGTGGCCAAGCTGGCCCGGCTTAATTTGACTGCTGAAGAAGAGCAGACCCTGACAGGACAGCTGAACGCGATTTTAAAATATGCTGAGAAGCTGAATGAACTGGATACAGAGAACATTGAGCCAACAACTCACGTGCTGCACGTCAGCAATGTGATGCGTGAAGATGAGACGAAGGAAAGTCTGTCGATTGGACAGGTCATGCGCAATGCACCAGAAGAAGAAGACGGGCAATTCAAAGTGCCTGCTGTAATGGAATAACGGATAACCGGAAGGAGGACGAATTACGTGAGTTTATTTGAACAATCGTTGCCGGAGATACATAACAAGCTGCACGCCAAGGAGCTGTCGGTCAGCGATCTGGTGAATCAGGCATATCAGAACATTGGTGAACGGGATGAAAAGGTTAAGGCTTATCTGGCGCTGGATGAAGAACAAGCACGTGCACGTGCACGTCAACTGGATGATCGTCTTGTTAGCGGTGAGGAGAAAGGTTTGCTTTTCGGTCTGCCTGTCGGCATTAAGGACAACATCGTTACGAACGGACTGCGCACAACATGTGGCAGCCAGTTTTTGCGCAATTTCGACCCGGTGTATGATGCAACGGTTGTCGAGAAGTTGAAAGCAGCCGATACCGTGACGATCGGAAAGCTGAACATGGACGAATTCGCCATGGGTGGCTCCAATGAAAATTCAAGCTTCTACCCTGTACGTAACCCATGGGCACTCGATCGTGTTCCGGGCGGCTCAAGTGGTGGATCTGCTGCGGCTGTTGCGGCAGGAGAAGCTTATTTCACATTGGGATCAGATACAGGGGGCTCCATCAGACAGCCTGCTTCCTATTGCGGTGTTGTCGGCTTGAAACCGACCTACGGACTCGTTTCCCGCTTTGGTCTGGTTGCATTCGCATCTTCCCTGGATCAAATTGGACCTTTGACGAAAAATGTCGAGGACTCTGCCTATGTGCTGCAAGCCATTGCTGGTTATGACGCCAAAGATTCGACATCCGCGAAAGTGGATATCCCGGATTACTTGAGCGGACTCACAGGGGATGTCAAAGGACTTCGCATTGCTGTTCCGAAGGAATACATTGGTGAAGGCGTTGATCCTCAAGTTAAAGAAACCGTCCTGTCTGCCCTGAAAGTCCTCGAAGGACTCGGCGCAACATGGGAAGAAGTATCCCTTCCGCATACCGAATATGCGGTAGCTACGTATTATCTGCTCGCTTCTTCAGAGGCTTCTTCGAACCTGGCTCGTTTCGACGGCGTACGTTATGGTGTTCGTGCAGACAATCCGGAAAACTTGCTGGATTTGTACCACCAATCCCGTAGTCAAGGTTTTGGTCCCGAAGTGAAACGACGCATCATGCTTGGAACCTATGCACTCAGCTCGGGTTACTACGATGCGTATTATTTGAAAGCTCAGAAAGTGCGTACGTTGATCAAGCAGGATTTCGACGACGTATTTGCCAAATATGATGTCATCATTGGGCCAACTGCGCCAACAACGGCATTTAAACTCGGTTCCCAAGTCGATGACCCACTTACGATGTATCTCAATGATATTCTGACTATCCCTGTCAGCCTGGCTGGTGTGCCTGCAGTTAGCATCCCTTGTGGATTCTCGGATGGACTGCCTGTCGGCATGCAGATTATCGGTAAAGCTTTTGATGAAACGACCGTACTGCGCGTAGCGCATGCGTTTGAACAAAATACGGAATTCCACAAGCAGCGTCCGCAGCTGTAGACTGCCCGGAACGGAGGAATATAGAAATGTCCGCATCTAAATATGAAACGGTCGTTGGACTTGAAGTCCATGTCGAGTTGCATACAAACTCCAAAATCTTTTGCGGCTGCTCCACTGCCTTTGGAGCTCCGCCAAATACACATACTTGTCCGGTCTGTCTCGGACATCCAGGCGTATTGCCTGTATTGAATCGCCAAGCTGTAGATTACGCGATGAAAGCAGCCATGGCCCTTAATTGCACCATTGCTGATGTCAGCAAGTTTGACCGCAAAAACTACTTCTACCCCGATTCTCCGAAAGCTTATCAGATCTCACAATTCGATCAACCGATTGGTGAGAATGGCTGGATCGATATTGAAGTTAACGGTGAAACGAAGCGAATCGGCATTACGCGTCTTCATCTGGAAGAAGATGCAGGTAAGCTTACGCACGTTGACGGCGGCTATGCTTCATTGGTCGATTTCAACCGTGTTGGTACCCCTTTGGTAGAGATTGTGTCCGAGCCGGAGATTTCTTCTCCGGAGGAAGCTCGTGCATATCTGGAGAAATTGCGTGCCATCATGCAGTACTGTGATGTATCCGACGTGAAGATGGAAGAAGGCTCACTGCGTTGTGATGCCAACATTAGTTTGCGTCCGCATGGACAGGAGAAGCTGGGAACGAGAGCCGAACTGAAAAACATGAACTCTTTCCGTGGCGTTCAGCGCGGTTTGGAATACGAGCAGTTCCGCCAAGCTGAAATTTTGGACGACGGCGGTGAAGTGGTTCAGGAAACTCGTCGCTGGGATGAAGCTCAAGGGAAAACACTGTCGATGCGTGGTAAAGAGCAAGCGCATGACTATCGTTATTTCCCAGATCCGGACTTGGTGAACCTGCATATTGATGCAGCCTGGAAAGAACGGATCAGAGCTTCCATACCGGAGCTCCCGGACGAGCGTAAAGCCCGCTATACCGCTGATTATGGACTGCCTAATTATGATGCAGAGGTTATTACCTCATCCAAAGCGGTAGCTGATCTATTTGAAGACAGTCTGAAATACACCAAGGATGCCAAAGCAGTATCCAACTGGATTATGGGCGATTTGCTTGGTTATTTGAATACCAGCAACCTTGAATTGACCCAGGTGCCACTGACTGGCCAAGGTCTGGGTGAGATGATTGGATTGCTTGAAAAAGGTACAATTAACAGTAAAATCGCCAAAACGGTATTTAAGGAAATGCTCGAGAGCGGCAAGCTTCCACAACAAATCGTTGAAGAAAAAGGTCTGGTCCAGATTAGTGACTCAGGTGCCATTCTTGCCATTGTGGAGCAGGTTGTTGCGAACAACCCGCAATCCGTGGAAGACTACAAGGCTGGTAAACAAAAGGCAATTGGTTTCCTCGTTGGTCAAGTCATGAAAGAAAGCAAAGGCAAAGCCAATCCGGGACTAGCCAATCAACTGCTTACAGATGTACTGAACCGCTAATCCATCCGGTGAGGCCGGACAGAAAGAGGCTCGTCCCTGTGACAGCCTCTTTTTGTTAGGGGCATAAGTTTGATTGTAATGTCCTGGATTCAGTGACATACGAAGGAGATGAGGTAGTTATGAAGATTCAATCTTTGTCATTGAGTGATCTGGAGACAGTAGGGCAGCTCTGGCGACTTCAGCATGTAGCTTATCGGCTCGAAGCCGAAATCATCGGTTTTCAGGAAATTCCGCCTTTGATGGATACGATGGAGACGCTGCAGAACTGTGGGGAGATCTTTTATGGCTATTTGGACACGGATGGTGAATTACTTGGTGCGGTCGCAGTGGATGAGGAAGAGATCAATACGTTGACGATCACACGCATGATGGTGCACCCTGATCATTTTCGTAAAGGAATTGCTGCAGCTTTGATGACGTATGTATTTGAACAGTATCCGGATCTTCCGCGTTATATCGTTTCCACAGGGACGTTGAACCAGCCAGCTGTGAAATTGTATACGAAATTCGGTTTTAAGCCCGTGGAAGTTGTACAGATTGCACCTGGAGTGGAATTAACGACATTTCATAAGAATAAAGATTAATGATGTGAACAACTTGGAGGAGGAATACCGGCTTTGGGCAATCCCTGGTTAATAGATGAGTGGCACATTTTATTACGATTATTACTGGCTATGCTGCTTGGAGGGCTTGTAGGCCTGGAGCGGGAGCGTTCCAATCATGCTGCCGGTCTGCGTACCCATATTCTGGTGTGCCTTGGATCTGCACTAATCATGATGTTGTCTATTTATGGTTTTAAAGATTTTGCAAATGAATTAAACGTAAGGATTGATCCGGCCCGTCTGGCTACAGCCGTTATTACAGGCGTTGGGTTTCTCGGAGCGGGCACGATTCTTTTTACCGGCAAGTCAATTACCGGACTGACAACGGCAGCTTCCATCTGGGTTGTGGCAGCCATCGGACTGGCAACAGGCGCGGGATTCTTTTTTGCCTCCATCGTGTCAACAGTCTTGGTATTACTTAATCTCTGGGTATTCAACAAGTTGGAACTTAGGTATATCCGTGGAAACAAACTGCATGTCGTTACCCTTCATACCTTGTCTGAGCCCGGTTTTCTGGAACAGGTATCTTCATTTATGGAGCAGGAGAAGATCAAAATCCGTAAAATAACGGTTAATGAGCAGGATTTGGCTTATGCAGAAATGATATCGGTTGAACGCAAAATTGAAATTGTGTTGCATGTCTACATGCCACATGAGTTCAGTGCAGTGCAGCTCGTATCCAAGTTAAGACAGTGGGAACATGTAACGAAAGTGTCGGTCGAATAAATGAATTAAACCCTCTGAGGCCTTTAGTGCCGGAGGGTTTTTGCTCATAACCATATTTCTTCCAGTTACTCTCCCGGCTCTTTAGGGTACTATCTAACCAAATGCATGAAGAGCGGGAACATCAGCCCGGAAGAAAGGAGTCGTTTATGAAACGGAAACGTCAGTCGAACAATAATTCCAGCGGAAAGCGCGGAAAACCTGTCCGAAATCGGACCCACAAGTTTATTGCCGGGTTACTAAGTGCGGTTATTCCGGGTCTGGGCCATATTTATCTCCGACTATACATGAGAGGTCTGACTTTCATGATGCTTGTGCTTCTGGACCTGTCAGCACTTTTGTATTTCTCAACTATTGGAATACAGATCAATGTACCATTGCTTATCCTACTGGCATTGTTTATTCCGGTGATTTACTTTTACAATGTATTCGATGTATTGCAATCTGCGGACTGGGTGATGATGCGCAGGAGAAGAGCGGTTACGCACAATAGCTCGGACAAGCCCATCCCTAACGAACGTTCTGCAGGGGAAGCTATGATGGTGTGGGAGAGAGGCATTTCGTTTGGACTGCTTCTGATTGTAGGAGGATCGCTGCTGGTATTGTTCTTTCGCAAACCGCGTTGGTTTAAAGAGTTAATCGCTGTATATGGCGGATACACTTTTGCTGTTTTGATGATCGCAGGAGGATTAATCCTTTTCGGACGGGAAATTTGGGTCATGCTTCGCAAGAAGAAAATCTAGTGTGAACTATTCAAGGAGGGATAGCCATGAACCGTAAAGTCCGGGTCGGCCGCTATACGGCTGCCGCCTTACTCGTAGCTGTCGGTGTGCTGTTGATTTTGGATAAACGGTGGGGAACGGACTATGTATATGAGATGGTCGATTGGTGGCCCCTCTTGATCGTTGTGTTAGGTGTAGAATACATACTGTTGTTCTTAGTGACACGTCGAAGAGGGAATGCAGCTTCAGACAACCAAAGTGAGAAAATTAAAATGCGCTTCAGACCCGATGCGAAAGGCATCCTGACGTCCCTTGTCCTGACGGCTTCTGTATTTATCGTTTCTGAGCAGGATCATTATATGCATTTGTGGAACAGGGTGAGTCTTAATCTCGGAGCAGCATCCATGGACTATAGTCAGGCAGCAGGATATATGGAAGATAAGGGCACGATTCGGGTGCCTGTAGGTATGGATACATCGGACCTCGTTGTTGAGGGAGTGAACGGGGATATCTCGGTACAGCGGGGGGAGACAGAAGAGATTGAGGTGCGTACGGTAGTTTGGGTGGATCAGACAACTGAAGTGCAGGCCAAAGCAGTGGCGGACGCTTCCTTTGTTGAGGCAGACGGGACAAAAGTGATTCATATCAAGACTACAGGCAAAACGTATGGAGAGAACGAAAAAACACAGCCGCGGATGAATATCACCATAACAATCCCGGATGATCGTCGTTTTAATCTCGATATTCGAACGTCCAATGGAGCCATATTGTTGAATCGTCCGGAAGCCATTAGTACCATTTTGGCTGAGACAGGAAATGGACGGATACGAATTACGAATGCCGTAGGTGATATTTCCGGTAAAACACTGAATGGTGATGTCGTTGTAGCAAATGCGATCGGAAATGTGGACTTGAACAGTAATCGAGGCGACATGAAGGCCCGTGGGGTTTCTGGAAATGTGAATCTGACTACTCAAGTCGGAAGTATTAGCATCGCGGACTCCGTCGGAGAGATCACGGCGGATACCCGAAACGGAAATATCAGTGTAGACGGCGCAAGTTTGGCAGTCAAAGCTCAATCCCTCAATGGCAGTATAAGTATTGTATCCGCCAAAGTAGGCGGTGACTGGGACGTTTATAGTGCTGTAGGTGCTATTAACATTTTGATTCCGGAGCGGGGGGATTATAGTCTCAGTGGTTCCAGCAGTTATGGAGATCTGCAAACGGATCTGCCGTTTAAAGTGAAGAATAAAACGATTGAGGGCCAGCTTGGTGAAGGAGAATATACGGTTAAAGTTGAGGGAAACAGTGACCTCACTATTGATCGTAATCCTGCAGTACCTCCTGTTGGAACGAATTCACTGGATTCGGAAGATACGGATGATAACTTGGAACAAATGACCGAAGACGGACAGAATTCCCAAGACCAAACGTCCGAAGTTCCCTGACTGACGCGTTGACAATAAACTTGCAATCGCCGTACAATAAATATAAACTGGCAAGGTTACACGGCAGGAAAAATGTAAAGTCGTTGTTCCAGCCGAGGATCAACTCTGAATGAAGAGGACATGTGATCACACATTCTGTCTCTGCAGAGTAATGAAAGGTAAGGCGGTGGGTTTTATGGCAACACGTGTCCAACATGCGTTGGAGCATCTGAAAACGACCGGTGTCCGTATTACACCCCAGCGTCATGCCATATTGAACTATCTGATGGAATCCATGGGGCATCCAACAGCCGATGAAATTTACCGTGCGCTTGAACCCCAGTTTCCCAGTATGAGCGTGGCGACTGTATATAACAATTTGAAGATGTTTCTGGAAGCCGGCATGGTTCGGGAATTGACATACGGAGATAATTCAAGCCGCTTCGATGCCAATGTGACGGATCATTACCATGTTATTTGTGATAAATGCGGCAAAATTGAAGACTTCAGTTATCCTTCGTTAAAAAGCGTCGAGCTTCAGGCGGAGTCAAGTACAGGATTCGAAGTACATGGGCACCGATTGGAAGTATATGGTGTTTGTAAAAGTTGCAGGGATTAAGAGAGTTGAATTACAATATTAACGTGTAGAATTCAGATTGGATTCTTCACGTTTTTTGTTTTTAGGACGATAGAATGTATATAGTTTCAGCAGCAGTTTAGCTATTTCATGATTCAGCATGATTAACGGAGGTAGACGTTTGAGTAGAAAAAGCAGATATACACGTCAGAAGCGCCGCTCGTTCTGGCCTGGATTTTTGGCTGCCTGTGTTGTCGCAGGCGGTGCTTATTGGCTAATAACGAATGTTTGGCTTAATCAGATTCATGAAGACCCCGACTGGATTGGCATGAATCAACCTATTTTTGTGGACGGACAATTAATGGATGGCGAGGCTTCAGGAACGAGAGATCAGCTTAAATTGCCTGTATCGGTACTACAAGAGGCGATCGATTCCGGAATACGTTACGAAGCTGACACAGGAGATATCATTATTGCAACACCGCAGCGAGTACTCCATATGAAGGAAGGTAGTACGAAGGCGGAACTTAATCATCGAGATTATCCCATGACGGTTAAACCGGAGGTGGTTGGCGGAGAAGCTTATATTCCGCTCAAACCATTGAAAGAAGTATATGGGATAGCTATACAGGAAGATGCTACTACAGGTGCCGTGCTGCTAATGCGTGGAGGTGACACCATTCAGTATGCGGAGATTAATACATTGTCTTCCAAGGCGGACAAAACGGTTCCTCTATACAAACGCGGAGGAGAATCTTCTTCTCCCATTATTGCTGATATGGAGCAGGACGCACGAGTAAGGGTATGGCAGACAGGTGATGACCAGAGCTTTGTTCAGTTGGATAATGGTTATGCCGGATATGTGGCTAATAAGTATGTCACTCTTACGGAGAAAAAGGAACTGGACAAGCCTAAGTTCACCCTGACTGAGGCCGAGAAAAAGTGGCAGAATAAACCGGTCAACCTGGTTTGGGAAGCTGTGTACAATCGACAGCCTGATGTGTCTTCGATTGGTAAGATGCCTGGAGTTAATGTGGTCAGCCCCACATGGTTCCATATTACAGATGGACAAGGCAACGTAAAAAGCAAAGGGGATAAAGCATACGTCAACTGGGCTCACCATTCCGGTATGGAAGTGTGGGGCTTGATGGATAACAGCTTTGATCCGGATATTACGAAAGAAGCCGTGGCCTCATATGAGACACGTACGCATATTATTGAGCAGATGCTGGAGTATGCACAGACGTATCATTTGGACGGCATTAACATTGACTTTGAGAATGTCTATACAGATGATGGACCGAACATCACTCAATTTGTACGCGAAATCAAGGCGATGGCTCGCATACATGGCTTGATGCTCTCGGTTGATGTGACGCCGAAATCGAACAGTGAGATGTGGTCTGCTTTTCTGGATCGTCGCTCGTTAGGCTCCTTTGCCGATTATATTGTCGTTATGGCGTATGACGAGCACTGGGCTGCGAGTCCAAAGGCCGGTTCGGTTGCCTCCCTTCCTTGGACTGAGTCTTCTATGAGAAGGATACTGGAAGAGGATGAAGTACCATCAAACAAATTGATTATGGCTGTGCCGCTATATACTCGAATCTGGACGGAAGAGACCAATGATCAAGGAGAAGTGAAAGTTTCTTCCAAAGCGGTAGGCATGAGCACCATCGCAGATCTGATTAAGGAAAAGAAACTCAAACCTGTTCTGGATAAACAAAGCGGACAGAATTATGTGGAATATTCCGAAGATGGGGCCACTAAGAAAATTTGGATAGAGGATGCCGTTTCGCTTCAGGCACGTGTTGATTTGGTTGCTTCGTTGAAATTGGGTGGAGTAGCTGCATGGAATCGAAGCTTCGCCGATGCATCGGCATGGGAGACGTTAAAACAAGCAGGGTATTCGAAATAAACATGAAATAGCTCTATTGAACTTATATATTAATTAATTTAATGTCTTTCTGAAATTCAAAAAAGGTCCGGTGAAGATACCGGGCCTTTTTTCTGTCTCTGGGCTTTGATGAAAAGAGCATCTAGCTGTTGGAACTCATGCCATTATCTGTGTCGGAAGGGGATGGAGGTGTGGAATGCGCTTTCAGTTGTGAACTGGTTGTATTGGCCTGATTAGGGTCCAGGGTAAGGATGGTATGACAGAACATACAACGATCCGTCTTGCCGAGCATTTTGGTTAACTTGCCACATTCCGGACAGTCCACTTGTACGGCGCTTGTGGAAAGCATACCAGCCCAGAAATAAATAGCCAGACTAGCCATCATGGCAATCAGGCCGATGACGAGTCCCACGGCGGCAAATACTTTACCTGCGTGTCCCCAGAACACAATTCCGGCAGTTCCCAGTACCATTAGGCCCATGCCTAGCATGGTCAGTAGTAGTCCCCAAGTGCGAAAAGCATTAATTTTTGCAGATTTAAAAATCATGAAAAATGCTCCTATCGTATGAGTAGTATCGGACCTGGATAAGAAGGAAACTTCAGTCTGCATGTAGAATTACATTATAACTGACTTGGCGCTTATCTGCCATGAATTGTATGGAGGGAATCGTGGAACTAAAGAACCTTGCTTTTTTGTCCGAACAGTCGGAAGAGACAGGGGCAGTTGGTGCTATCGCTTATTCCCACCCGGGAGAGCGATTCCACGGCTCCCTAATCCAGGATTTTGAATTGCTCGTACTTGTTGTGCATAATACCGACCAGTTGATATCTAAGGTTGGACACTACAAATATGGTGATCTTCGTTATCAAATGATCTATGTCAGCCGTCATGAGCTGCAGAGCAGTGTAATCACGGGGGATAACAATAACATCATGCAGTGCCTGATTGAAGGTGAGATCATCTGGGAAGCAGATAACGCTTTGAGCGATTTGCGAGAGGAACTATCTGCTTTTGGAACCGAATTGCGTGAGCAAAAGCTGCTGCATGAATTCGCCAGTTTTTTGAGAATGTATGTGGAAGCCAAACGTTACATTCAAGAGGGCCATGTTGTTGATGCTTATTACAATGTGCTTGAGGCTTTGGGGAACTGGGCTAGAATTGTACTTATTGAACAGGGGATCTACCCGGATCATGCCGTCTGGACACATGTGCAGAGTCTGGATCGTGCCTTGTGGAAGCTCTATCAGGAGCTTACAGTAAGTTCAGAGACACTGGAACAGAGAGTTGAGCTTGTGCTGCTTGCTTGTGAATTCTCAGTGATGTCCAAAATGAGTGATTGTTCCGGCTTGCTTCTGCGTGTGCTGGGAAGTAGAAGGGAGCCGTGGGGTATGGATGAACTTGTCCATCATCCACAGTTGAGATTTGTACGAGAGGATTTGCCGCTCATCCTTCGTAAGCTGGTGTTTCGTTCTATAGTAAAAGAATCGGCAGGCTGGCCATCCTTTATAGGAGGAGATGGACGGGAAATCCGCTATTGGATTGAGGCGTAGATACTCGTGAAGCCTGTCGTTAAATGGCTTATAAAGTGGGAGGGGAAACCTTCCTTTTTTGTTTGATTAATAATTTATAAAAAGAGGTTGACTCTTATTCAGGAAATATGATACATTATATTTCGTTCCTCAAACGAGCTTATCGTCAACAATTGATAAATTCTGCATTGGAATTAGTGAAGAACGAAAGCTTCAAAAAAAGAAATTAAAAAAAGTTCTTGACGAAAACAAACGAAATGTGATACATTATTTAAGTCGCCTCCGAAAACACGGTTGAGACGAAAAAAGAGTAACACAAATCGAGTTTGATCTTTGAAAACTGAACAACGAG
>NZ_JAAIFP010000033.1:0-110254 GCF_010747435.1 Paenibacillus sp. ALJ109b | reverse complement strand
GTTGGGAGAAAGGGTCTGGTTATATTCACCATTGTTGGCCCCGCCGCCGTCCTTGCCCCAGACCCCCCGAGACACCCCTGGCTATTTTGCTTCTAGTTTCTTATGAATTTTGGCCGCAAAGGCTTCATTCTGCTGCCAGTTTGGATTTTCATGTCCTATAATAAAATATACTTTGGCATAACCCAGATTATTAATGGTCGTCGTTGTTTTGTTATGACGTTGTGAGTCACGGTGGATATCGATGAGATACGTAAGATCGTCATTTTGAGCGAGTGCAGTTTTCACCGTCTGACGAGAGTATTTATAGGAATAATTCCAGTTATAATCCTTGACCTTGGTTGGATAATCTTCTTGCGCATGTTCCACCCCAATTCCCAGCTTCTCCAAACTGTCGGACAAGTAGGTTCCCACTTGAAAAACATTGCCAGTCGATTTACCAGAGGAAGGATTGTCACTCTTCGTGCCCAAGAGAGGATTGTATCCTTCACGTGGATGGGAATGGTACACAAGAATCGCTTTTTTTCCTGTCGTTGGTTTGCTCGGTTCATCTTTACCGCCACTCTTCGGTGGGGGATCACCCTTTACTTCACCATCACCCGGATCCTGCGGATCAGATGGATCGGGGTTATCCTGACCTGGTGGGATATGCTGCTCGCCACCTGATTTCCCTCCGCCTGCCGAGGCCGTATCAATGAGTCCAGGACCCGGCTGATAATCTTCTGGAGCTTCAGCTTTTTCATTTCCCGAGCCCGGTCGCAGCAATACGGGTTGATTGGAACCCATGCCAGGCATTTCTCTAGCGATCAGGCTTTTGGGGTCTTGCGGATTCACATTCGTCAGCAGTTGGAATACAAACGAAGTCAGATTTTCACCAGAAAATGCAGATGCTTGTTCTTTCTGAGTTAGATGCGGCATTTCCATGCCGAGCATGTCCACAAAAAAGCTGCTTGAAACGGCTCCCGCAAAACCTTTCATAGAAGAAACAGGTGAGCTATTCAAACGCTTCTCTGCCATGCCCCCCAGACCGAGTACAACAAAAAACAAAGCAGATATGATCATAAGCAACAACAACGTACGGCCCATGGCCAGCACGTGCAAACATCTCTTTTTCCATTTACCAATATTCCAGGCCAATATTTTGTTCATTGCTTCTGTCTCCTTCCCTGCTGGACAACGCTTATACTTCAACTCTATGAGCCTGCCAGATTTGATAGAACAGGAAAAAGAAGATTGCACAAAAAAAGAAAGTCCGATAGATTCGGACCTTCTTCACAGGAGTCTCAAGCATTTTAAATTTCAAAATGTTAATTAATGGGTGTAGGCAGCTACATTCTCAGCATTTACCGCTTCATGGAGCGCTGCATTCAGACCTGTTGCAATAATATTGGCAATATCTTCGACAAATTCATCGATTTCTTTGGGGGTAACGATCAGATCATGACCTAGTGGCTCCAACACCTCTTTTACCAAACTGAGACGGTCATTTTCGCCGATATCGTCCAGCATGCCCATAATCTGTTTCGTTTGATCAGTCTCTTGCCGGAAATGAGTACGCATCATTTCGATGACGTTATTCACGATGGTCGATGCATAACATACGGTAGGTACACCGATGGCAATGCAGGGAACACCCAATATTTCACGTGTCAGTCCACGTCGTTTGTTCCCAATACCTGAGCCAGGATGAATGCCGATGTCTGCCACCTGAATCGTTGTATTAACACGTTCGAGGGAGCGTGAAGCCAGCGCATCAATCGCAATAATCGCATCCGGCTTCGTTCGATCCACGATCGCTTGTACGATGTCACTGGACTCAATACCTGTTGTACCCAGCACACCTGGCGCAATAGCACTGACTTCCCGATAACCTGGTGCAACCTGATCCGGTACAAGCTCAAAATACTGGCGGGTAACCATCAGATTCTCTACTACCAGCGGACCAAGTGAATCAGGCGTGACGTTCAGGTTGCCTAAACCCACAATCAGCACCTTGGACGTCTTGTTAATTCCCGCTTTGGCCAAAAAATCTTCCATCTCTCGCGTGAATTCTGCCGCCACCCGCTCCTGAAGATCGGTATCCCCGTTACGAAGCGATGGAACCTCCAAAGTGACATAGTGCCCCTTTACACGCCCAATTGCTGTAGCGGCTGCATCATCAAGCACATCAATACGTGTGATTTTGATACCGTCTTTCTCATCCACATCCTCCCGCAGCCCGGGAATCGTCTGTTTCTGCCCCCCTTGAGCCATCTCCTTGGAGTCAATTGCCAAGTCGGTACGAACTGCATAATTTTGCAAATCCAGTGTCATCTGTCCCTGCCTCCCTTACCGCATTTGAGCATATTGTGTGGGAAAATGGTGTGCTTTATGCAGCACTATCGAACATCATAGGAAAATCTGTTGCAATTTGCATGCCAGCGTGCTAGAATATTTTAAGTTGTGAAACGTTTGTATTCATGCAAATGCCTTACAGGAGGTGAATGTAATGCCAAACATCAAATCCGCTGTTAAACGCGTAAAAACGAGCGACAAGCGCCGCGCACTCAACGCTTCCCAGAAATCTGCACTCCGTACAGCTGTTAAAGCTGCTGATGCTGCTCTGGTAAGTAACGAAGTTGATACTGCAAAAGCTGCGATTCAAGCTGCTTCCAAAAAGCTGGACAAGGCTGTAACTAAAGGTCTGGTTCATAAAAATGCTGCAGCCCGCAAAAAGTCTCGCTTGGCGAAAAAACTGAACGCTCTTTCCGCACAAGCGTAAGAAGCGTTACTTATACGATCTAATGGAAAAATCCTGAACAGCACGAGCTTTCAGGATTTTTTAGTATCTGATTCTATAAGCACTTTATTGAAACGGAGCGGCCTTTATTCCGATGATCTCACCATCAACGGAATAAAGGCTGCTTTGTGTTACCGTTATATCTAAGTTTTAGGCTCCGAGCCTTAACAAGAAAAGCTCCAGTCCGAGCACTTTATCCACTGCCCCGGTCTTCATCTGATAATCCAGTTCACTGAGGTGACTAAGAATCAGCCTCAAACGTTCTGCCTGAAACTTGCGAGCCTGTTCACCAGCAATTTTAACAGCATATGGATGCAGACCAAGCTGGCTGGCAATTTGCTGTTGGGAGTAACTCTGCTGCCCTAACTCTTTTACCTGAATCATAATTCGAAATTGACGGGCAATCAAGGCAGCAATTTTGATCGGTTCTTCACGCTGCTTCAGCAACTCATAAAAAAGACCCAACGCTTTCTCCAGCCGCAAGTTAGCAAGCTCCTCTACCAGCGCGAACACATTCTGCTCGGTACTTCGCGCCACCAGTGATTCGATATCCGCGCGTTTAATCGTACCTCCGTTACCAGCGAACAAACATAACTTGTCCACTTCCGCAGATAACGTCTGTAAACCTGTTCCTGCATAACTCACAAGCGTGTCTGCCGCTCCAGCCTCAAATGATACATCCCGTTGCTTCGCCAGCTTTACAATCCAACCCAGCAGCTCCTCACCACTTAACGGAGCAAATGCAAGGACAACGGCTTGTTTCTTGGCTGCCTTCACTAGTTTTTTACGCTCGTCCAGTTTATCTCCTTGGGCCAGAAACACAATCGTACTATAATCTGCCGGATTGTCCATATATGTAAGCAGCCGATCAATCTGGTGATCAATTTTGGAATCCTTGCCTGCTGTAAACAAATTAGCATCGCGAACAATAATGAGTTTACGTGGAACAAGAAAAGGAACCGTCTCCGCTTCTTCAATGACCACCTCCACAGGTGTCTCAGAGAGATCATATGGAATGATCGCAAATTCTCGGTGCTCTTCTTCAATTACCTGTTGTTTTAACATATCCGTAAATTGCTGTATCTGATATTTCTCCGTTCCGTACAGCACATATACCGGAGCCGTTTCTCCATTACGTATTGCCTTTGTCGCACTCTTTACATCCATCACGGCGCCCCCTTATCCCTCTTATCCTACCAGAAAACGTGACAGACAACAAAGGGGCCTTACATCCGGTTAACGGATGAAGGCCCCTGTCCTACATCTATATAAACGCTGACACCAACAATTCTAGAAAAAGCTGGTGCGCGGTCATACGACGTCAGTTATGCCAACTGAGATAGGACGTTGTTGTTACTTTCAATATATTCTTGATACAACAGAAATGTTCGGCAAGTCTTGAGGCCAAACGTATAATTTACAGCCTATTTGGCAGAGGTTCCGCTTGAGGCAGTGGACACGTTAAACGATTTTTTCACAGTTGTTCCATCTTGATCTGTCTCGTAATTAAATACAGCGCTATCCTGAGACCAGCTCGCAGATTTTAGTGTACCCTCCACATTACGTTGCTCGACCAGATTAAGCACATCCGAGTCAGTGGTAGGTTTAGAGTAGATGCTGATCTGATCGCCGAGCAGCATGACCAGATAGGAGCCATCGGGTGACTTCCATTCTTTTGGAGTCGTGGTGCCAAGTGCACCTGAATCCGTAGCAGCCAATCCCTTATTTCCTCCCGCTGCATCCATGCCTGTCTCGGAATCAGGACTCGTCACTCCCTCTGTCGGCTCTTCTACCTTAACATCAGGCATATCCTGAGAAGTAGTGAATGATTGTGCATCCCCATTTTCAGGCTCTGTTGCTCCGCTCTCAGTAGAACCTGCCAAAGGTCCGGTAGCAGTTCCCGAATCCTGACTTTTTTGCTGATCTGCACTCTTGGTACTATCAACAGGATTGGAACTGGAAGGGGCGTTTTTCCCTGTATCACTTTTGTTCAACTCTGAACCCTTATCCGGCTGTTTAGGAGTTTGGTCTTCCTTCAATTCAGGTTCCTGCACCTTCTCTGAAGGGTCTTCTTTAGGGCCAATCTCTTGAGCTTGTTTATCTTCAGCGGATGGCTTACTTTCCGAACTATCAACCCAGACACTGTTATCGCTCTGTAGAGAGGAGGAAGGATCTTCATTGTTGATCTCTCTGCTCAGTGGATTTTGATCCAGATTCCCGCCTTCTTGAGAACTTCCCGTACTCATCATTACTTCAGCATTTTCTACTTTCTCTGGCTGATATCCAAAGATTGCAATTCCGAGTACAACAGCAGCAGCTGCTGCACCCATGGACATTCGGCCTGCCATGGAATTCAACCATTTTTGCTTCGTTTTCCGTTCACTTGAACGCTGTAAATTCTCAAACGCAGCAGGGACAGGACTCATTTCCTGTATAGTACTGCTTTGTTCCCTCTTCGCTTCGTCAATTGCATCCAATTGCGGCATAATGGCATCAACCAGACTGAATCTTGGGGTCACCTGCGGCAAATCTTCCAGTTCTCTGGAGAGAGCTCTGAGCAAACTAAAATTTTCGGCGCACTCCGGGCACTTCGCCACATGCTGTAGCATTTGCGCAGTTTCCGCCTCGCCCAGATCATGATCCAGATACCGGTGCATCCATTCCACCACCTCTTCGCATTTCATCCTGTCACACCACCTTTCTGATACTCCTGTAGTAGATTCTGTAATTGCTGTCTGGCTCTAAATAAATAAGATTTAACCGTATTCAACGGAAGATCAAGGCAATCCGCAATTTCGTTATAGGATAAGTCCTGCAAATATCTTAGAACAATAACGGTACGATGATGCTCAGGCAACTTGTTAATAGCATCCTGAATATCCTTTGCCACATATGTGGACATCACTTCGAATTCCACATCCTGATTGTCCTGAAAAACCATATCATGCTCGTCAATGGAGACAGACGGTTTGGTTCTTCTGAATTTATCAATACAGATATTCGTGACGATGCGTTGAACCCATGTCTTAAACTGGGCTTTTTCCTCATATGAATTAATCTTGGTGTAAATTCGGATCAACGCTTCCTGAGCAGCATCCAAAGCGTCCTGTTCATTATTTAGAATGTAATATGCGGTCCGATAAACATGCTGTTCAATGTCCCGCAATAGGGTAATTAGAGCGTCGCGATCGCCCGATTGAGCGGCTCTGATGAGTTCCGGCTCTACCACAAAGGATCCCCCTCTCCCTGCAACCTTACAGACGTGACCATCAATAAAATTGTTGCAAAGTTAAGTATTTTTTTTAGATATCATAAAGTAAAACTTCGGAGATTCCGCGTCCTGATATTGCGAGAAAAACTTCCACTAAACGCGGTCTGTCTCCCCTGGGGTACGTGGATAGACGTTTTTCTTATATTGCCATAACAAAATAACGGCTTATGTATTCGGGCCGCTGAAATCTTCTCTTAGAATAACAGAAATTGCATAATGAGTCATCAAGCCAGCTCAAAAGTCATTCCAGTACTTACACGACTCAATTTAATGACAATGGCATACATTATAGCTAACCACACTTATAGCATTGAAAATAAAAAAATTCCAATTTCGTACAAATTTAAGCTCATTTTAATGTAATTTTCATGAAAACAGTGTATTGTAAATTTACATTCATAACACGAGGTGATGAGCATGCCAGCTCTTGCAAAAATTCAAGCGTTAAAAGAACAAATGCCCAAAGAATATCAAAGCATATCCCATTTTGTGGAACATGCGTTGCAATCTATTGATACCCTGGTTGAGGAACATCGGAAATACACCGCTGCACAGGCATTATACGGCGATAAAATCGTCGGATCGGAAGAACGCTTGTACAGAGAAACCGTGCTTGATGTCAGAGCACAACTCTTGCTTACGCTTGAGAAAACCGTAGAAGATCTGTTGCACAAAGGCGACAAACATTGGAGTAAACACTTCAAAGATGGCGTTGAATAATTCATTGTTATAAGTCATTCCAAAATTAGCCCGCTTTCCGGCATTCTCCCCGAGGAGTATACCGGAAAGCGGGCTTTTGGTTTCATTCTACGAGCAAATGAAGTGCTTCATACAGAAAATTAATAAATGACAATTAGTTGTGGACTGGGAATGTGTAGATGTTATCTTTATAGAGCGAGCATCAATGAACACAGAAGTATTACACATCTTACACGAAATTTTACATTAGTTTCACATAAAATGCATAATTAATCCCATTTTATAACTTATAATAGAAAATATAGGTACGTAGAGGAGATAAATCAGACAACTAACGGAAAATCGGGACACTATTTTTATAGTAATTCAAGCCGCACAAACAAGAAATAGAATCCACAACGGTGCAACAAAATTTATAAACGGATATGAGGCGGATTTATGAATTTGAAAATCTTCTTAAAATACTTCCTAGGATTTTTTCTACTCTGTAGTCTATCATTTATTCTATTCAATATGATAATACGCCATAAAAATTGGGATGAAATCGATCACACGCTTAACTTATTCAGTGCGACTATAATTAGCTTAATAGTCGGTATTTCAAAAAAAGAGAGTAATCCATTTTAGTCAAGTCCCACAAAAATTCATGAATCATCCATCGTCAACTTGTAGCGCACATCAATCTTCCCATCTTTGATCTTCATCTGAATCTCCCCCATTTGATCAGTACGATAGATATCTGTACCCGAATCAACAAGACGTTCAAGCACACCAGGATTGGGATGTCCATATGTATTGTTGGCCCCAGCAGATATCACGGATGCGGATGCATTCCAGTACTGTAACCAAGCTTCGGTTGACGATGTTTTACTACCGTGGTGTGCAACTTTTAATACATCTATGGTAACAGGAACCTCATGTTTCTCCCCCGAGTGACGTGTGAACATCTCCTGAACAGTACCATCTACTAATGTAGCATCTGCATCGTACTGTCCAAACGAGGCTGCAAGCGATCCATCCTGAATCATAAAGAGCAGATCCTGCTCGGCTGCAGCATCCATGTCTCCCGTGAACAATAAGGAGGCGCCTGCCATTTCCAGCATAAAGACAACCGAATCATGATTCTGATGTTCTGAGACGGGCAATCTTTCTCCTGTATCCATCGCTTTCTCCAGATCCGGATATATAAAATGTAGTCTGGTCTCCCCATCAGGAGCGTAGGACATCCCTTGGCGAATGGCATATAACGGGATCTGCTTGTCTATAACGGTGTCCAGTAATTTCTCAAAATTTGCTGTACCACTGGTTGTCCCATTGAACATGAATCGTTCCACCGGAATCTGTTCGAGCACGGCCTGTAATCCCCCAGCATGATCCTGATCAGCATGGGTTACGATTACGGCGTCCAGCCGATGAATGCCCCGCTTTTTCAATAAAGGAACTACCACCTTAGCCCCTACTTCGTATGGATCACGTCGTGTCTTCCAGGATTGTTCAGACTTCCCGAATTGAACTGTACCTCCACCATCGACCAATATATGTTTACCTTCAGGTGTTGTAATAAGTGTACTGTCCCCTTGTCCGATATCCAAAAACTGCACCACTCCGGTCCCCGCAGGCTGCGGTGTCTGGTACGCCCACCATAATCCCACCACAAAGCTGAGAGCTAGCAGCGCACACATCCATTTGTGGAAGACGTTCATCCGTTCACCAGAATAAAAACCCGCCCCTCGCGCAGCAAATGCACTTGTATACTCCGGCCAGGCAATACTTGCACTTAATGTTGTCATCGAACCAGGACTAGCCTCGCGTCCACCTTTGTTTAATCCTTGTGATGATACATTAGACAATCCAGACAACCCCAGAGCCGCATTAGGCGTTCCCCCAACATATCGGTGATTCAGCGGAGCCGTATCCTCTTCTGTGCTCTGAACAACAGACTGGTCACCTTGACCGCGATGAAGGACTCGCAAAAGTGCATAGAGAACGACATAATATGCTGCAATCCACAGTAGCGAAGGGGTAGCCCAGATCAGCACAAAACCAGGCAAACTATTCATCCACTCGACACTTACAAAGGTCAATTTGTTCAGCATAATAGCAATCCACGCCAATGGTTTAGCCAGAGGTATCCAAATAAACGATAAAATCAGAGCGACCGTTCCAAGAGGAAGTACAATGGCACTGATCAAAGATACAAGCAGGAAGTTTGCGACAAATGAAAGCAGTGAAAACTGGTTGAAATACAGAATCGTGACCGGAAAAGAAATGAGCTGTGCGGTTACCGTCACCGAAGCTGTTGCTGCAAGACCCTTGGGCCAACTGCTAAATATCCGATTAATCAATGGCATGTAAATCATCAGCCCAGCTGTTACAAGAAAAGATAGCTGAAAGCTCACGCTTAGTAAAAAATACGGGTTCCACCACATCATCAACAACGCTGCTGCACTGATCATCTGCAATCCATCCCTCGCAAGCCCGCGCCGGGCCATATACAAACCAATCATGGACATGATACCCGCACGAATGACCGATGGCGAACCGCCAGACAACAGTACATATGCAGGTATTAGCAGCAACACAATGGTGAGCGAGGTTTCTCGGGTTAACCTAAGCCAGGATAAAAGGAGCAGCAGCGATGCCACATACACCGCGACATGTGTTCCGGAGATCGCCAATATATGAGTTAAACCAAGCTGTGAAAATTGTCCATATGTATCCGGATCGATATCATTAGCCATCCCGATAATCAGACCTTTCATATAGCCCGCATGAGGTTCGGGAAAAATCCGTTCTACCGCTGCCCCAAGCTTATACCTGACGATGTCATTCCACCGAAGGATGTTGAGTTTCCCCAGCCCTTCAGGCGGAACGGTGGTTACTGAACTGGCCCCCTTCACTTTAAACAACCAATGGATATGACGAGTCTTTAAGTAATTTCGATAGTCAAACCCACCAAAATTTCTGGCTTCGCCGGGAAGCGCAAGCGCACCCGTTAACGTGATCGAATCTCCTCGCTTCCAACCTGCTGCTACTTGCTGTTCTTCTTCCTCAGCCAGGCGAACTTGTACCATTAGACGTTCTCTCACGTTAGGCGCAGTTCGCGCTTTCGACACTGGTGCCGAGGATACATCTGATAGTGGAAGCATTGACGTGACCTGCAATTCAAAATCGGCCCTATCCCCATCTATGCGTACATCCGACATAAGGTTTCCTTCGAATGTAGCTGCATAACCATCCAAATCCTCCGCAGCCGTATGTGTGATATCGGGCAG
Organism: Paenibacillus sp. ALJ109b; assembly: GCF_010747435.1. Taxonomy (NCBI): domain Bacteria; kingdom Bacillati; phylum Bacillota; class Bacilli; order Caryophanales; family Paenibacillaceae; genus Paenibacillus; species Paenibacillus sp. ALJ109b. The sequence goes on along the minus strand of NZ_JAAIFP010000033.1, from coordinate 100,233 downwards.
ACTGCTCCGATTCCGCGCATCATTCCATTCCCAGTGCACAGCACCGCCAACGAGTGCTCCGATCAGTAACAAGATGGACCAACCTCGTATATCAATCCATCGTAGTAAAAGAGGCAGACAAACGAATGCCCCGATCATTCCCACGATCAAGGACCAACCCGATAATGCACATGCCATCCCGCTACCGCATAACCAGCAGACGGTAAATACCAGTAAAGGTCTGCCTTTCATTTTCTCCCCCTCCTTTGTGTCACCCGTATGAACGCAGAAAAACCCCCGGCAGCTGATACAGCAACCGGAGGTTCTTCCCCGCAAATTTGAATATTATATTGGTTCTAATTACTTACCGTCATCATCGTCTCACGTGGAGGCTGGTAATTTTCCAGCTTACGAAACGTAATGCCTTTTTGCTTCATCATATTTGTCACCTTGCCTGTGTCCTTGGGATACGGGCGATGAAACACGATTTCTGTAATACCGCTATTCGCGAGCATATTGGAGCAAGTCCAGCAAGGTTCATCCGTGACATATACAGAAGAGCCTTCGCGGTCAATCCGATCAGTGAACAAAAGCAAATTCTGCTCCGCATGAATGGTACGAATGCAGCGCTGCTTTTTAACCATTTCCTCCTGACCGTCGGTTACCACCAGCTCATATTCTTCCGAGATCATGCATCCTGCTTCAGAGCAGTCCGGAACCCCCATGGGCGCACCGTTATAGGCTGTTCCAAGCAGTTTCTTCCCCTGCACAAGTACGGCGCCAACATGACGGCGTGAACAGCGGGAACGGGTAGAGACCATATATGCAATGTCCATGAAATACGTATCCCAGTCTTTGCGTACGTCTGCTGTACTCATAACCGTTTCCCTCCCATCTGATACAAGTTGAACCCATACATCGTTCTTATGTCATTTCCAATTCAACTTATATCCTAATATTTAATATTGCGTGATTACCTGATCTGCACATAAGGAGCCATTTTCTCCAGCATCTTCATTCCGATTCCTTTCACCTTGGTCAGATCACTGACTTTGGTAAAAGGACCATGGGAATTACGATAATCAATAATGGCTTGCGCCTTTTTCTCCCCAATTCCAGGAAGGTCCATAAGCTTCGCTGCCGGAGCTGTATTGACATCAATTTTGCCATTGTCGACAGCTTCATTGCTCACCAAAGCTTGGTTATTGTCTGGTAAAACAACCGCTGCCTCGGATTTCGTTTGTGTCCCATCCGTAGGAGTATCCGTTTGCTTAACTTCAACTGTCTTATCAGCCACTTTCCCTACTGTGGCATCAACCAGATTAGTCTCTACTGGGGCCTCTGTTGTTGACGATCTCTGTTCTGCATCGGAAGGCTTCGTTTGTTCCTGAACCAAAGTAGCCGACTGTACAGCAGGGGTTTCCTGCTCTATCGTCGGCTTCTCGGTGGCGAGCTGCATAGGTTCCCAGCCAGAAGGCGGCTGTTCACTTTTGCCCGACCATAATATTAGTATACATCCGACCACCGCCGCAGCAATGGTCATCCCCTTGTTCCATCTCATTTCTTCCACACCTCTCCCTGGATTCAAAATAAATCTATTCTGAACACGGGCGGTGCTTCCGAACCGTTGGACTTGCCTGGTAAACCAAGCTGTACTATTTTCATGTCATGTGAAGCAGGTCCTGACGCATACACTAGAGGGAAAGAACTGCGCCATTACCGTAAAGCATGAAAGGAGGCCTGAACAATGAAGGTTGGATTTATCGGAACCGGCAGCATGGGCAGCCTGCTGATCTATGCCTTGATTCAATCCGGTGCACTTGAGCCACGGCAGATCACCGCCAGCAATAGAACCCCTTCCAAAGTACGGCAGTTATCCCTCCGTTACCCCGGTCTGCATGAATCACAGAGCAACCGGGAAACCGTCATCCGCAGTAATATCATCTTTTTGTGCGTGAAGCCACTTGAATTCAAACATGTCATTGACGAGATCCTGCCTGTCGTGAATCCCAATCATATAATCGTCTCGATCACCAGTCCCGTGCAGCTGCGCCATCTGGAATCTTCACTTCCTTGCAAAGTCTCCAAAGTTATCCCCAGCGTTACGCACCAGGTCGGCAGCGGAGCGTCCCTGTGTATTCACGGTGAGCGAATGACTACCGAAGACCGCGCTGTGCTGGAAGGGCTGCTCAGTCATATCGGCAGACCCTATCAAGTGGATGAAGCTTGTACCCGGATCACATCCGACTTCTCCAGCTGCGGACCTGCATTCATATCGTTCTTTCTGGAGCAATGGATTGAGAGTGCCGTCAAGCTTACAGGCATCAAACGAGCCGACGCCTGCGCTCTTGCCGGCGAGATGCTCCTGGGAACAGGCAAGCTGCTCACCGAAGGAGGATACACCCCGCAAGAACTTCAGGCTCGCGTGGCTGTACCTGGCGGCATCACCGCACAGGCACTTGCCCTGCTAAAGGTCAGTCTGAATGGTGTTTTTGACAGCCTAATCCAGACGACTCATGACAAATATGATGAAGATTTGTTGAAGCTGGATGAACTATTCAAAGCCGGCGAGATTAACCGGCAACAATATTAACCAGTTTGCCTGGAACGGCAATGACCTTGCGAATGGTCTTGCCTTCCAGTGCCTGTTTCACAGGTGCCAGTTCCATTGTAAAGTCCTGCATGCCCTGTGCGTCCAGATCCTTCGCGATCGTAGCACGGGTTACAATTTTGCCATTCACTTGAACAACAATCTCCACTTCAGCATCTACCGTCATGGACTCATCATACTCAGGCCAAGCTACATAAGAGATTCCACCTTCATGACCGAGACGGCTCCACAGCTCCTCTGCCATATGCGGTGCCAGCGGTGACAACAACTGTACAAAGTTCTCCATGGCTTCACGCGGCAGCGTATCTGCTTTGTATGCATCGTTGATGAAGATCATCAACTGGCTGATCGCTGTGTTGAAACGCAAATGTTCCAGATCCTCTGTAACCTTTTTGATTGTCTTGTGTGCAGTCCGCTTGAACTCATCGGTTCCACCATCGGCTGTAATCTTGTCATGGATTGCACCTGTATCTTCATTGATGAACAGACGCCATACACGGGACAGGAAGCGGTGCATGCCCTCAACCCCGTTAGCGTTCCACGGTTTTGTCGCCTCCAGAGGCCCCATAAACATTTCATACAGACGCAATGTATCTGCACCGAATTCATTGACGATCTCATCCGGGTTAATAACATTACCACGGGATTTACTCATCTTCTCATTGTTGGTTCCCAGGATCATACCTTGGTTGACCAGTTTGTGGAACGGCTCTTTGGTATGCACCACACCCAGATCATACAGCACTTTATGCCAGAAACGAGCGTACAGCAAGTGAAGCACCGCGTGCTCTGCTCCCCCGATATACAGATCAACCGGCAGCCACTGCTGCTGTTTCTCTTGAGAGATCAGTTCCTTGTCATTGTGCGGATCGATAAAGCGCAGGTAATACCAGCAGCTACCGGCCCATTGTGGCATTGTGTTCGTCTCGCGACGTGCTTTCATTCCCGTTTCCGGATCTACGGTGTTAACCCATTCCGTAACATTCGCCAGCGGTGATTCGCCAGTGCCCGAAGGTTTGATCTGGTCAATATCCGGCAGCAGCAAAGGCAATTGATCTTCCGGCACCGTCTTCATCGTTCCGTCTTCCAGATGCAGAATCGGGATTGGTTCACCCCAGTAACGCTGACGGCTGAACAGCCAATCGCGCAGACGATAGGTTACCTTGCCTTGTCCCTTACCGTTCTCTTCCAACCAGGCGATCATTTTCGCAATCGCTTCTTCGTTGTTCAATCCGTTCAGGAAATCGGAGTTCACATGCGGTCCGTCTCCGGAATACGCTTCTTGTGTCACGTCGCCACCCTGTACAACCTCGATGATGTCCAGACCAAACTGTTTTGCAAACTCCCAGTCACGAGCGTCATGTCCCGGAACGGCCATGATCGCCCCTGTGCCGTATCCAGCCAGAACATAATCGGCAATCCAGATTGGCACCTTCGCTCCGTTTACCGGATTGATTGCATAAGTTCCTGTGAACACACCCGTTTTGTCTTTAGCCAAATCAGTACGTTCCAGATCACTCTTGCGAGCAGCCTGTTCCTGATATGCCTTGATTGCTTCACGCTGTTCAGCTGTTGTAATGACTTCAACCAGCTCATGCTCAGGTGCCAATACAGCATAACTTGCACCAAACAAAGTATCTGCACGTGTCGTAAACACTTTAATAACTTCTTCATAACCCTCAATGGCAAAAGTAACTTCTGCCCCGGTTGATTTGCCAATCCAGTTGCGCTGCATATCCTTGATACTTTCCGACCAGTCCAGCTCTTCCAGGTCTTCCAGCAAACGCTCTGCATATTCCGTAATTCTCAATACCCATTGGCGCATCGGTTTACGAACGACCGGATGTCCACCGCGCTCACTCTTACCGTCGATAACTTCTTCGTTCGCCAGTACCGTTCCCAAAGCTTCGCACCAGTTCACAGGCACTTCATCTACATAAGCCAGGCCTTTATTGTACAACTGGATGAAGATCCATTGCGTCCATTTGTAATAGTCAGGGTCTGTTGTGCTGATCTCCCGATCCCAGTCATATGAGAAACCCAGTGATTTGATCTGGCGACGGAAATTGTCAATATTGCGGAATGTAATATCCCGTGGATGCTCACCAGTATCCAATGCATGCTGCTCAGCAGGCAGGCCGAAAGCGTCCCAACCCATTGGATGCAATACATTGAAACCGCGCATACGTTTGAAACGGGATACGATATCCGTTGCCGTATATCCTTCAGGGTGACCTACGTGCAGGCCTGAGCCAGATGGATACGGAAACATATCCAGGGCATAAAACTTCGGTTTAGCCGGGTCTTCACCCGTTTTGAACGTTTTGTTATCATCCCAGTATTGCTGCCAACTTTTCTCCATGTCTTGTGGCTTATAGCCGTGTTTCGGCTGTTGATTCTCACTCATCTATTGTTCCTCCTCTGGTTATTCGCATTTATTGCAACAAAAAAACCTCAGCATCCCGTAGCGTTTGCAGCGCTAGGGACGAGAGGTTGAATTCCCGTGGTACCACCCTAGTTAGCGGACGATCGTGCTTCGTCATCCACTCCCTTTGGACCTGTAACGGCGGTTAACCGATGCGGATTTCCATTCCTGAACCTGAGTGTTAATCAGTCGGTTGCAAGATGGTGTAATCACCGCATTTCTCCAAGGCGAGTTCGTGAAATACTGTCAACCGACTTGCACCAACCGCCGGCTCTCTGTCATGTACAGGACTCACTACTGATCCTTATCATCGAAATATGTATACGATATGATCGGAAACATTATATAAAAAAGCAGCATTAAAGTCAATATTACACTGTCTGTTGAGTATAAGCAATGCTATGCATCAGTATACACATTAAGACGACTGGAATCGCTTGATTCCTTCTTCTAGGTTATCAATCGCCCACTGAATGTGTTCCTTGTTATCGTATTGACGATATGGACACTCGATTCTCAGCGCCAGATCAAAGTACAGATCATATAAACTTCTTCTTTTTCGTTCACTGTCTGTTGTAACTGTTCTACCATATCCTTTGAGGAATCCCGGTGTATTATTAAAATGACTGAAGTAATGCTCCATCAGAGGATCTGCCCAAAGGGAACGTTCAAAATCGATAATGGCCGTGATTTTCCCCGCCTCCACAAATACATTCCCATCCCACAAATCCCAATGTACAAGCACAGGCTCTTTGACATCATCCAGCACATCCGATTTTTCTTGAATCAAACGCTCCAGTTCCTCATAACGAATCGCAAAATCCACACCCGCTGCTTTGCTATCTGTAAGCATATCATCCATTAGGCACAGGAAAGCTTCTTTCCACGTCGTATAATGCGGTTTCTTTGAGGAAAAGTAACCAAACTTCTCTCCTTTAATTTCATTGATTCGACGATTGTAGGCACCCAGCTGCTGCTCTATGGATTCCTGCTCTTCTGCACTGTACTGATCTTTAACTTTGTTATACGGCGTTCCCGGCATGTACTCCATAATAAAATATTCTGCCGGAACCAGGGTAAGCGATGGATCATAGGCCAATACCCGTGGAACGGGTACATCCTGAAGTTCTGCCACAAGTCGTAGTGCCTCAACCTCAGCAACCATAACTTGCTGTTCACAGCGCATCAGCTTAACGCCATTAGAAGGAGCTATTTTGAGTACAACCTTCTGTCCGTCTTTCTTGGTGATAAAGTAAGCGTGGTTTGCCCACCCATCAATCATCTCTTTGTATTCTTGGATACCTGTGTTAAAGTGCTGCTGCACAATTCTGTCTAATTGTTCGGATGTCAGCCTTGTTTTGTATGTACTTTCCATTCTGCACCCCACCCGGAATTTTAATTTTCAGGATTCTAACTAATTAGAAAACGTTTTCCATTCAACTATTATGGCTTCCTTTAACCCCACTGGCAATAACTTTTATTACATATAAAAAACATTCTTACACAAAGAACTGCCCTTATACATCATAAGGACAGTTCTATATCATACTCCTATTTCACGGCTACATAGAATAGACGCTGTGCGCCTTCTCCCGCCTCTTTCCACTCAAAATCAGCATATACACGTACATCTCTGAAGCCTGCCTTCGTGAGCTCAAGCTTCATCCAGTCCGGATCATACGCACGCTGAACATGAACCTCTTCAAACCGTTGGTACATATCCTTGCCGCTCTCAGCCACACGCGAAAAGATACTTAGATGATGCTCAATCTCACACCGATCATGATCCATATCACAGGTCCAAATATACGATACGGAGCGTTCGTCCAACACAAATGGTTGCTCCTCTTCGTATCGAATAAGGGTATTCGGATGATGTACATCGAACAGGAATGTGCCCTCCGGCTTTAGCATCTCGTAAGTACGCTGAAAGGTACGAACGACATCCTCTTTTTCAAGCAGATAATTCACGCAATCACAGAACGATATCACCGAGTCCACAGGCTCCGGAACTCTCCAGTCCCGCATATCCTGCTGCACCCAGCGGACACTGCCTTCCCGATATAAGCGGTGGCCTTGAGGTGTGGCCTCCATTTTACTGCGCGCAACAGACAACATGTCCGCCGACAGGTCAATACCTGTAACTTCAAAGCCGGAGTTCACCAGTGGGATCGTAATTGAGCCGGTTCCACAGCCCAGTTCAGCCACACTTTTCGGCATGCCATGCCGTTCCCAAGCCGTTCTCGCAAACCTTATCCAGTCCGGATAAGGCATATCCTCCATTAATTCATCGTACACATAGGCAAATTTCCGGTAAGACATGTCAGGCACCGCACTTTCAATTTCATTTTTGAATCTCTTTTGAACAAAAGAAAAAGCAGGGGCGTCCGGAGTTCACCCAGCCTTGCCCTGCCTTTACTTGTGGATTCAAGCGCATACTTGATCCATGATACCCGTTTGTCTACTTTTCCTCGTTCTGATCCTGAGGTACAGACTCTGTCAGATAGGTCCAGTTTTCCTTTTGAGTTACCAGACCGTCCTTCATCAGTTTGCCCAAGGCCCGCTTGAAAGCGGATTTACTGATACCAAAGCGCTGCTTGATGATGTCCGGCGGGGTTGCATCCGAATACGGCATGCCGCCCGTAGGGCGCTCTTTCATGAAAGCAAGCAGTTTGTCTGCATCTTCATTGCGACCAACCTCTTTGAGAGGAGACATCGCCAGATTGACACGTCCATCTTCACGTACCATGGTTACCCGGCATTTCACCTTTTCACCCAGACGCAGCATACGATTTCGTTCCGAGGAATGAATCATGCCAATAGCGCCAAAGCCCAGCACACCACCGTCAACAAGTACAAAAGTACCCATCTGAAGTGGCTTGTACACCGTTGCTTCAACCCATTCGTTGACCCAGGAGGTTGGTGCATGGAAGGACAATGGTGCAAGCTCACGTTCCCCAGCCAATTTCGCCCGCAAACGTCCTTGCTTGTCATGCTCCATAAGGACAAAAACTTCATCGCCTACATGAGGACGTAATTCTTCCAACTCAGGCAATTCACGAATCGGGAGCAGCAATTGCCGCCCAAGCCCCATCTCGAGGAAACAGCCGAGGCGTGGGTGAATATCAGCCACAACCAGACGTGCCATTTCGCCAAGAGTGAGATATGGTTTTTTCATGGTTGCCGCCAGGCGATCTTCCGTATCAAAGAACAGAAAGACCTCCAGCGTTTCTCCAATTTTCACGTCCCGTGTGAGCTCCGTATAGTGAAGCAGTACATCTTCCGATCCTGTCGTCAAAAAGTAGCCAAACGGAGACACTTCACGTGAAACCGGCAAGTTGACGACTGTTCCTGCGATCAAACTCATACCGTTTCCACCACTTTGGCATCAGACCACAGTCGTTCAATGTTGTAATACTCACGCTCGTCGCGGTGGAAGATATGAACAACCACATCACCCATATCCATCAATACCCAACGTGCCGAATCCATACCTTCGATGCCTTTGATGTTCACGCCGGCAGCATGCGCCTGTTTACGAATCTCTGTTGCAATCGCCTGCACCTGAGTATCGGAATTCCCGTGACAGATAACAAAATAGTCCGCTACCAGCGAGATACCAATCAGATCCAGCGCTACAATATTGGATGCCTTTTTATCGTCAGCGGCCGCAACCGCCATATTCATAAGTTCTTTCGATGATACTGTCATGAACCAACCTCCATAATCTAATCTATAAATGTGCAATCAAGTCATTCCGCGACAACATGGTCAAAGGGTAAATGACACGGCGCTGCGAGATCAATAAGCTGATCGTCGAGTCAAAACCGGCAATTAAACCTTCTTCCAGACTGTGCTCAGCCTGTTCGCGAATATGATTTACTCCCGGGAAGTCTCTTCCCGGTTCAATATAATCCGCAAGACATACCACTTTATCCAGCAGGCTCATGCCTACTCGACCTGAGGTATGCCAGCGAATAGCATTAATAATTTCTTCATCATCAATGCCGTAGTCACGCTCGGCAACAAAGGCTCCCACTTCGGAATGCCAGAGCTGCTTGTCATGCTGCAAAAGTTCTTCGTTCAATCCATTGTCACGGATGACCGCTTCCATCTCGGATACGGGCCAATACTTGACCACATCATGCAGTATGGCTGCCAAATCCGCTTTTACAGGATCAGCACCATATTTTTCGGCCAATAACACTGCCGACTCCATGACACCCAGGGTGTGCTTCCAACGCTTCTCCGGCATTTGACCGGAAACTGCGCGGATCAGTTCGTCACGGCTTAGTCCCATATAAACCGCTCCTTACAATGTATTGGTGCACCTCATCAGGAATCATGAAACGTACCGAATGACCTTTGGCAAGACGTCTGCGTACGGCTGTGGATGATATATCCACTAGGGGCATCTCAGCCAACAATACCCGATCCTGCAACGCGTCCGGCAGGTCATCCAGATGTAACTGGAATCCCGGTCTTCCCACACCGATGAAGGTTAAACGTTCGGCGAGCTCTTCGATCTGTTCCCATTTGGGAAGATAGTTCACCATATCCGCTCCAACAATGAAGTAAAATTCATGCTGCGGATAGCGGCGCCAAAGCTCCTTCATGGTATCAATGGTATAGGACACACCGCCAAGTTCCATCTCGATACCCAGCACCTCATATTGCTGCACACCTTTCACAGCCGCTTCCGTCATTTCGAGACGTTGCTGTCCCGAAGCTCCGGCGCCGCGTTTGTGAGGTGGAACATGGGAAGGCATGAACCAGATCTCATCCAGTGCATGCGAATCCCTTGCCGCTTCAGCTGCCAGGAGGTGTCCCATGTGGATCGGATCAAACGTACCACCCATGATACCGATCTTCACCCGCGTCACACTCCCTTATCTAGGTAGTTCGATTTGTTTGTTATCGCGCGATTCTTTGTACAGGATGATTGTGTTACCGATGACTTGTACAAGCTCACTACCCGTTTCACGGGCAACTTCTTCGGCCATCTCTTTTCTGTCCTCGTCATTGTTGTTGAGCACTTGCACTTTCATCAATTCGCGCTTCTCAATTGCATCTTCGATGTGACGGAACAGGTGCTCATTCGTTCCCCCTTTGCCGATTTGAAATACAGGGGTCAGATGATGTGCCTGTGAACGCAAAAAGCGCTTTTGTTTACCGTTTAACATGAATACTCCATACTCCTTATGGTGAGCAAGCCTCAGCAACAGCACAATGACTGTCGGGGCCTGACCGTTCAATTATATTTTCACAACAATATTAAAAACTGTCTAACACAGCTCGCCGCATCATCTCCACGGGCGCCGGGATGCCGAGCCAGTGCTCGAAGGCTACCGCGCCCTGGTATATAAACATACCCAGGCCACCATGCACAGTACATCCATGCTCCCTTGACTCGCGAAGCAGGCGTGTTTCCAGCGGATTGTAGATCAGGTCGCTTACTGCTGCGCCTGCTCGAATGAGTGCAGGGTCGACAGGTACGTCATCTACATGCGGATGCATGCCTGCGGCCGTCGTGTTAATCACGATATCTGCCGAAGCCAGTACCGCAGCAGCCTCTTCCATTCCACTACCCGTGATGTCGCCCAGTCCATGAGCCCGCAGATCGGAAGCAAGGGCAACGGCTCTGTCGGCTGTACGGTTAAGAATACTAATCTGTTCAGGCTTTTCCAATGCAAGGGCGTATATCACACCTCTCGCTGCTCCGCCAGCCCCCAGTACAGCGATACGTTTGCCTGCGAGTTCAGGAACAGCTTCTTCCTTCAAGGAACGCACATAACCGATGCCATCCGTATTATACCCGGTCAGCTTGCCTTCTTCATTAACAATGGTGTTCACCGCGCCAATCAGGCGTGCACTTTCATCAATGACATCAAGATACTGCATGACCTGTTCTTTGTGCGGAATGGTTACATTCACACCACGATACCCCAGCGCCACAATGCCTCGAATGGCTGATTCCAGCTGCTCGGGACGAACATGCAGTGGCATATACATTCCGTTCACTCCCGCAGCCTGCAGAGCCGCATTATGCATGGCAGGCGATTTGGAATGTGCAATGGGATCACCCATGACGCCAAGCAGGACAGGGAGTGAAGGATTTGTTTTTTTCTGTTCCGACATACTTCCGCCTCCGATCTGATGAAAATGCTGCTGTGATTACATTAGATCAAGGATGGGCGGATCAGTACACGAATACCTTTTGGAGCATGAACAGCTACAAGGGCCCCATTCTCACCGTTAACCTTAATCCAGCCCAGTCCGGAGATGAATACATCCGACTGACTGCCACGTTTGATTCGGAATTCATGTCTGGTCCATTCAGGCATATCTGCTGCATCTTCACGCGTTGGTGGAGACAGCAACTCACCCAGATGGTCACGATACAAGTCGTCTGCACGTTCCAGCTTCGTCCGGTGAATATCAAGCGCAGTGCTGATAAAACAAGTGAAGGACTGACGATCCCCCTCCACAAAGTCAAAACGAGCCATGCCGCCAAAGAACAGCGTCTGACCAGAATTCAATTGATAAACGGCGGGTTTAAGCGGTTTTTCCGGCATAATGGCAGCCAGATCCTTACGGGATACAATCTCACTGAAACGCCAAGGGTATACAATTCCCGGTGTATCAATAATAGCTTTTCCATCGTCCAGTGGAATATTAACCATATCCAGCGTCGTCCCCGGATAACGGGATGTTGTGAGTTCCTGCTCGAGATCACTGTAGTCACGAATCAGACGGTTAATCAGTGTGGATTTGCCCACATTGGTACCACCAACCACGTATACGTCACGATCTCCGCGATACGTCCCAACAAGCTCAAGCAGTCGGTCGAAGCCCTGATTTTGCTTCGCACTGCACAGAACGACATCTACCGTACGCAAACCTTGTTCTTTGGCCTGTTTCTGCACCCAGTTGCGAACCTTGTTCCAGTTGGTTACTTTTGGAAGCAAGTCCGTTTTGTTCACGGCAAGCAATACCGGATTGTTGCCTACAAAACGCTGCAAACCAGAGATGATACTGCCATCAAAGTCAAACAGATCAACGATATGGATGACAAGTGCATCCTTATCCCCGATTTTGCTCAGCAGGGCCAGGAACTCGTCCTGATCCACTGTAACGGATGATGACTCATTGTAATTTTTGATACGGAAACAACGCTGGCAAATGACGGGTTCACGATCCAACGCTTTTTCGGGGATAAATCCTGGTAATTCCGGGTTTTCCGTTTGCAGATGCACTCCGCATCCGCTGCACCTTACGGCAATATTGCCGTTATGCGGTTCTGTCATTTCTTCTTTTCCTCCTCAAGCCATAAGCCTTTCTTGCGCAAACTCGTTAGAGCAATCCGTTCCACGCGCCGATTGAAGCGGGTCATGAAGCCTTCATCTCCGATGGAGATAGGCAACACCAGAACCGTATAAAGTCCCAGTCGATTACCTCCAAAGACATCTGTAAGCATCTGATCGCCTACGACAATCGTTTTTTCAGGAGTTAACTCCATCATCTTCATAGCTCTACGAAACGGAACATTCGATGGTTTGCGTGCACTATGCACAAACTGGATATCCAGTGGCGTCGCAAACAGGGATACACGATTCAAATTGTTATTGGACACAATCATGAGCTGGAAACCAGCCTCTTTGACACGTGCGAACCACTCGATCAGTTCGGGCGTGGCGTCAGGAGCTTTGGCCCCAACGAGTGTATTGTCCAGATCAGTTATAATTCCACGGTAGCCTTGAGCGTATAGCTCTTCCAGATTAATGTCAAAAACCGTGTCTACACGCAGCTTGGGCATTAACATTTCAAACAAAGAAGTCACCTCAGTTTCATACGACACACTATATCACAAATCCGTCTTTCCTGAAAATGCATACAGCGCCTGATGGCATAGGAAAAAAGGAAAAACGGGACGGGCGACATTACGCCCGTTCCGCTTTAAGTTCCTTACGCAGCTTCGAAGCAGTCTGATAGACGGCCTTCCAGTCGTCCGCGGTTACAGACGCTGGACTATAGCGAGTCTGTTCAAACTTCGCTAGAAGTTCATGCAATGTCGCTGCTGCAGCTGGTTTCGCCTGGCTCCAGCGGGTTACGGATTCACGAAGTGTCTCGTCCCCGCTCCGGGTCAAACCTTTGCGCTTCGCATAACGTATCCAGCGTTCGGTCTCTGCCACTACCTTTTGTTCAGGCGTTAGCGGTCCACCTGTCCGCAGACGAAGCACGAAGAATCGAAGCGAGAGGCGGTTTCGCCAGAACATATAAGCCACCCACAATACGATGATGGCTCCCGCAGCCCAGATTACAAAAGCCGGGATGCTGGATGAAGCCTGTTCAGGCGCAGGAGTCTGCTCTTCCTCTTTTACCGGTTCCTCTTCAGGTTGTTCTTCAGGCTCATCTACAGGCTGTACATCTGGTTGTTCCGTGAGCAGCGGCATGTCAAAGCCCGGCGTCGCTTCAACCGGAATCCAGCCATACTCGCCAAAATAAACTTCAGCCCAAGAATGCGCATCTGCATTCGTTACAGTGTACGTCGTCTCGATCTCAGCCCCAGGTTGGCGCGGAGCCTGCATGTCAGAATTCAGTGACAGTTGTCCAGGCGCGTACCCTTTCACCCAACGAGCGGGAATACCCTCGGAGCGTGCCATCATAACCAGCGCAGTCGAGAAGTAATCACAATACCCTTCACGAATGTCAAATAAAAATCCTTCCACAAAATCACTGCTTACTTTTCGGGATAAATCCGGATTGTTTGTGTAATCAAAATTTTGTTGTAAATAGTTTTGCAGTAATGCCACTTTTTCATACGGCGTATTTGCTGATGCTGTAATTTCAGCGGCCAGGTCCGTCACCCGATCAGGGAATCTGGATGGCAGCTGCAGGTACATATCATCTGCCGGGTCGCTCGTATACAGATCATCAAAAGATTTGGTACGAAGTTCATCTTCCACAATAACTGGCGCTTCGGATACAATCGTATACGTCTTCGGATATTGTGGTTGCTGACGGTCTGTTACGACATGAAGTTCTGCCTGCTCTGGATTCCATAACATCCGGTTCGAATTTGCTTCACCATTGACAGATGTCACTTCCGAGATGGAATAGGCTCCAAAGAGAATCGGATACACGTTGTCATTCAACATCGTCACTTTCTGAGTGACTTGCTTGGTGGTTACATTTCCAGATTCGTCATTCTCCAGAGCCTGTCCCGCCTCAACATCCTCTGTCGCACCTCGTCCGCGATCATCCCAGCCTGTTCCTGTATACTCTGCGCGCGTCTCACCACGCCAGTAACTGCGCTCATTGGTAGTGACGGACATGACAGGTGTATAGTCAAAGTTAAATCCTCCGCCAAGCTGGTTGTCTTCCCTGCTGTATCCTGACTCGGTAGCTGCCGGAATGTCCAGTGTTCCGTTACCTGTCTGACTCCCCGAACTTCCGGTGTAGTTACGCCACGCAGTATAAGGATCAGTAAGGGTAGGAGGAACTTCCGGCATATTCACACTGGCTACGATAATCAAAGAAAATATAATTGCAATGTTGGCCAGAATTTTATAGGGATATCGGATAATACGCTTCCACCCTTGTGGATATTGCAGTTGGAAATTACGGAAGTGCTGACATACCAGCCACCCCATTCCCGCAAACATAACCCAGGCGATTTCAATCCAGAGTGGAAACTGGGTAAAAGAGTCCAGAATTCCCATCGAGATAATGTTAATGCCCAGAAAAACGAGAATTCGGCGCGTTGTAGTCACCAGACGAAGGGCAGCTTCAAGCATTACCCATGCGCACAAGGCGAACCAGATGTAAGGTGTCAGGTGCAGCACAAATTGCTCTGTACGCTCCATTAACGTGCCGTAAGGAATATAAACCGTGTAGTCGATTAATGTCTTATGCAAAATATATACAAGGACAACCGCCTTGATTATGGTTCGAATCATGATTTTGAAAGGCAGTATCACTTCCAGAATGCTGACCGCTGCGAGCGTCCACAGCACCAATGAAGTGGTCTCGGTATACCAGGATTCCTGTGTAAATGATATCCACTGCATGCCAATCAGGAAAATCCAGAGCAACGAAGCCGCATGATACCAGGATCTTCTCCCCACTGTCAGCTCTTTGCCTTTAGTACTCATACACTACCTCCCCCCATAACCGTTGGAAGCTCCTGCAAATGGGAAACGGTAAAGGATCTTGTTCCTCTTCCACGCAGCATCGCATTCCACTCGGAACTCCGGCGGGAATCAGTGGGTTCAATCAGAATATGACAAGGAGTCATCCCCCGTGTGTCAGCCCATCGGAGCAGTTCGAGAACTTTTTCATCTTTCTGGGGAGAAATCACTACAAAATACGCGCCTTGAGGAAACTGACGTGACATCTTCTCGACACCTGGCAGCAGCCGATTCTCCTGGCCGTTATATTGGATATCTACCAGATGATGAATCATCTTCTGCCGTTCCATCGGACTTTCGCTGGGAGCAAAAAATGATGTCTTCTCCGACAGTGTCAGCAGCCCCATACCCATTCGTTCTCTTGTGCCATATTCCAGCAGGGAGGCAGCCGTGGACACAGCCAGTTCAAAGGCCTCACCATGTTCAAAGCTGCCTGACAGCGCATCCAGCACCAGAATCGTTTTCGGCACTGACTCATGTTCAAATTCCTTGGACTTCCACGTTCCCGTCTTAGCCGTTGCATTCCAGTGAATGCGGGAAAGGCGATCCCCATAAACGTAGTCACGCACGCCGTTAATCTGGGTCGTTTCCCTGCGCGAGCGAGTCAAGGCTGTCTGTGGACCAGATAACCGTGATTTGCGGTCATACAGCTGCCAGTACGGTATAAATACCGTGCGCGGCAGCACCCGGAATTCCCCTTTAGCTTTGAACGTTCCCCGATGCTCGATCAGACCAAAGATGTCCTCGCTGGCACATTCCGTTTCAGAAAAGACATACTTTCCTCGCTCCAGCGGTGGGGTCTGAAATGACAATTCACCATACCCTCGCATGCTTGGAATGAGGCTTTCTTTGAAAGACCAGGATTCTCCGTTATGCCGATGCAGCATTTCGCGTACAACCACATATGGAAGTGGTAAAAATCCCGGGATGTTCAGACTTAACTTTACCTGTACCTGATCACCCGCATGCAGCAGCTCTTCATGATCCTGACCAGAAGAGAGCTTGCGCACGCCATGAGTACGCCGTACACCGCTAAAACCAGAAATCGCAAGGTAAACACAAAGCAGAGTCACCATCGACAGCAACATCAGGGATGTCTTCCCGCCCTGAAACAAAACATAAGCCAAACAGCACATCCACACCGCCGCGATGCTCCATACGCGGGGGTGGCGTATTCCCCTTCTGACTGTACTCAAAAGCGGCTTCATCAATTATTGCCCCATGGAGACGGGCACTCGAACCTGCTGAAGTACGGAATTTAATACAGCTTCGGAGCTCATGCTGTCCAGTCTCGATTCGGGACGCAACACAATCCGATGGGAGATGACATAAGGTGCCATCGTTTTCACGTCATCCGGAAGCACGTAGTCACGTTCTTGCAAAAAGGCAAAAGCCTTCACGGCCATCATAAATGAAATGGCTGCCCGTGGGCTGGCGCCCAGCAATACGGATGGGTGGGAGCGAGTTTTGCGAACGACATCAAGCAGATAATCCATGACCGGATCACCGATGAATACTTCCTTGATTTCCTGTTGAATGGCTGATATCTGATCCATATGGGTTACGGATTCAAGCCGATCAACAGGCTGACCCGACTGATGCTGTTTCAGCAACGTTTTCTCGATATCCTTGTCGGGATAACCCAGACTTATTTTCAACATAAACCGGTCCAATTGCGCTTCCGGTAATGTGTATGTTCCTTCAAAATCGATTGGATTCTGGGTTGCACAGAGCATGAATGGATGAGGCAGATCATACGTATCACCATCTACTGTCACACTCCGCTCCTCCATGACTTCCAGCAAAGCGGACTGCGTTTTCGTTGTTGCCCGGTTAATCTCGTCTGCCAGCAAAATGTTGGTCATGACCGGACCTGGACGGAAGTAAAAACGCTCATCACGTGGATGGAACACGGATACCCCTGTGATGTCACTTGGCAAAATATCAGGATTACATTGAATGCGGCGGTATTCTCCGCGCATGGATTTCGATAACGCTTTAACCAACTGCGTCTTGCCTGTTCCTGGTACGTCTTCAATCAGAACGTGTCCGCCTGCAAGCAAAGCTGTGAGCAAAAGTTGAATTTCAAAGGATTTCCCCATTATGCATGATTCCAGATTAGAACGAACTGCTGATATGATTTGGATCGACTCTTTGCGCACAGGCATGTGGTCTAACCTCCTAAATAAGCATACAGATTTCCTTTTATTGTACATGATCCACGGGCGCGAGTACACTCGAAGGAACTCATAATTTGTTTCCAGCCGTCAGATTCACCGCAGTTATCGCATGATTACAACAAAAAGAGGCTCGGATAAAAGTTATCCGAAGCCTCCGTTGAATCCATATATATGACTTGCTCTACCATACGCTGTTACCCTTTGGGCCGAACTACTAATGCCGCGAGAAAAGAAAAGATAATCGCTGAGGAGATACCCGCCGCGGTCAAATCGAATATCCCCGTAATGACACCGATCCATCCATCTTTCTCCAGTTCCGTCAATGCCCCGTGCACGAGGGAGTTACCAAAACTGGTAATGGGGATGGAAGCGCCTGCCCCTGCAAATTTGACGAGTGGATCATACAGCCCAAACGCATCCGCAACCGCACCAGCCACAACAAGTGTACTCATCGTATGTGCAGGAGTCAGTTTGACACCATCCATCAGAAGTTGTCCCACGACACATATCAACCCGCCAACAATAAATGCCCATAAAAACTGCATCCTTTAACCCTCCTTTTCTATGGCTACGGCATGCGCAATACAAGGAATGCTCTCACCCTGCTGATATGAAAGTGGAGACAACAGTGCACCAGTAGCGACCACCAATACCTTATTGAGTTCACCCTTTTGCATCCGGTTCAAAATATGACCGTAAGTAACGGTCGCTGAACATCCACAGCCACTTCCTCCAGCCACAACCTGAGGCTGCTTTTCCAGGTTATATATCATCAGGCCACAATCATTGAAGACCGTTTGTTCCATTGGAACACCTTCTTTATGCAAAAGCTCTTTAACAATGGGTAATCCAACCGAAGCAAGATCACCCGTAACGATCAGATCATAATAACCCGGTTCCAGACCTGTATCCCGGAAATGCGAAACAATGGTATCTGCTGCCGCAGGAGCCATCGCAGCTCCCATGTTAAAGGGATCTTTGATACCCATATCCATAATTCGGCCAATTGTCGCTTTGGTAACTACCGGGCCTTCACCAGTACGTGAGACTACACCACAGCCAGAACCTGTGACTGTATACTGCGCATATGGCGGCTTCTGGGAACCATACTCTGTTGGATACCGAAATTGCTTTTCCACCGTACAGTTGTGACTCACCGTACCTGCCAGTACATAATCCCCTGCACCCGAATCCACAATGAGTGAGGCTAAAGCCAACGTTTCCATAGAAGTTGAACAAGCACCAAATACCCCCAGATAAGGTACACCCAGCTTACGGGCCGAAAAGGAACTACTGATAATCTGGTTCATCAGATCCCCGCCAACAAAGAACTGCAGCTCTTCCTTCGTGATATTCGCATTGATTAATGCCATTTGAGAAGCCTGTTCGAGAAGCTTGCGCTCTGCTTTTTCCCAAGTCTTCTCTCCAATCTCCAAATTGTCATATACATAATCGAAATCAGATACCAAAGGCCCTTGGCCTTCATCTGGCCCAACGACTGCTGATTTGCCAATAATCCGTGGACGGTTCTCAAATTGCCAGGTTTGTTGGCCCAAGCGTTTCATAAATGTCCTCCTCCAAAGCCGAGAATGGCGTATACGATTCCCACGATAAAGGCAGCAACAACACCAAACACGATGACCGAGCCTGCCAGTTTGAACATGTTGGCACCAACCCCAAGCACCAGTCCCTCGGCACGATGCTCCAGTGCTGCCGAGCACATCGAGTTGGCAAATCCCGTGACAGGTACAGCCGTCCCTGCACCAGCCCATTGCGCCATTTTATCGTAGACACCGAGACAAGTCAGGATGACTGAAATAAGGATCATGACCGCAACGGTTGGACTGGCAGCTTCCTTTGATGTCATGTCAAACCCGGCTATAAACGCTTCCTGGATAGCCTGTCCAATGACACAAATCAATCCGCCAACGAGGAATGCCTTAAAACAGTTCGCCCAGATTGGACGGGCAGGCTCATGTTTTTTGGCGACTTTTTTATATTCCTGTTCACTGATGGACAGGGATGATGATGATTTTTTACTGCTACCCTTAGTTTGAGCTGGCAAGATACTGAACCTCCTTGTAATGAAAATGAGCCAACAGATGTGACTGCAAGTACTGTGTGTAATCCTGTATTCATTGTTTGTTAAGGTTGGGAAAGTTATGTATCCGGCGAAAGACAGCATTTGTTTCCAGCACGATGAAGCTGCTGAATCAGATGAGTCGCTGAGCGTCGGATCAGAGGTCTGGTGAAATTTATAAATAAAGCAGAATGATTACGAGCAAAATAAAAAGGACGATACAAAGCATGGTTTCATTGCCTTCATCGGGTGGCTTCATCTATTGTCCCAGCTCCTTCCTTTTGTCAGGCAAGTGAAATTAGTATCTAATTAAATACCTCATGGAGATAGGTTAAGCACAATGGTTCCTCACTCTATGCATATTCAATGTTGCTGCTTGTCGACTGTGTTTGGTGCAGATTTAATGACCCTATGAATCATCAAACGATCAGGCATTTATGCCTGAAATACGTGACATAGCCATGGACAATTACTTTCGCAAGGTTCATACTGTAGTGTGACCAGTGGTTAAATAAAACGTTCTTCTCTTTCGAAGGACAACAGTCCGGCAGCCGTTCTGCTGAGACCTGATCTACATACAAGCAGAGGAGTTGTCGACACATGAATCAAAAAACGTTGGAAATGTTTCGGACGTTAACGGAATTCCCTTCCGTTTCAGGGTTTGAACGCGAGCTTCGCGGATGGATGAAAGAACAAATGTCTGCTTATACGGATGAATTTGTCCAGGATCGCCTGGGTAGCCTTTTTGGTGTATTGCGAGGAGAAGTGTCTGGACCCAAAGTCATGGTTGCAGGTCACTTCGACGAAGTTGGCTTCATGACCACAGGCATTACGGAAACAGGCATGATCAAATTCCGCCCACTCGGTGGATGGTGGAGTCAAGCTGTATTGTCCCAACGTCTGGAACTCATCACTCCGGATCGCCGGATTCCAGGGGTTGTCGGTTCAACACCTACTCATCTTCTCGATGAATCCCAGCGCAACAAACCGGTTGATCTTAACCATATGTACTTGGATATTGGTGCAGATAACCGTGCAGAAGCAGAGTCGTGGGGCATTCACCCAGGCATGCAGATCGTGCCGATCTGTGAGTTCACACCGATGGCTAATCCGAAGAAAATTATGGCAAAAGCATGGGATAACCGTTACGGCGTAGGCCTTGCACTTGAGCTGATTGAAGCATTGCATAAGGAAAAATTGCCAAATACCCTCTATTGCGGTGCAACAGTCCAAGAAGAATTGGGGCTACGCGGTGCACGCACGGCGGCCAATCTGATTGAACCGGATATTTTCTTTGCACTGGACTGCAGTGCTGCGAATGATATGACAGGAGACAAACAGTCATTCGGACATATTGGACAAGGCGCTTTACTGCGTATCTTCGACCCGGGTATGTTCACCCATCGCGGTATTGTTGAATATGTTCAGGACACAGCATCATCCAATCAGATCAAAATGCAATATTTCATCTCCCCTGGTGGTACGGATGCCGGAGCGGTACATTTGAGCGGTATCGGTGTACCTTCCACGGTAATTGGCATCTGCGCCCGCTACATTCATACTTCTTCTTCCATTATTCATACGGATGACTATGATGCGGCAAAAGAGTTGCTCGTGAAGTTGGTAAAGGGTCTGGATCAGACTACACTGAACACAATTATCGGAAACGCGTAACTTTAGATTCAAAGCAGAATCTTGAGCTACATTTGCTTCATTGCTTAACTTCATTTAAATTAATAAGTTCAAGAGATATCCTGGTCATCAGGGTGTCTCTTTTTTTGGTGCAACTAGTTTAATAGCTAGAACATTTATAGAAAAGATACATAAGATACAACAACGGAAGAAGCACTAAACACCAAGCAGTGGGGGACCTGTTATGGCAGTGGGAAGGAATGGAAAATCAAATAAAGGTTCCAAAAAAACAAATGCTGCAAATACCCTTCTCAACGGCAACCTAAAAGGAAAAAACCTGGAAATTATCGTTGCAGCATTGCTCGTAAGCGGTAAATTAAGAGTGGATGCCGTTACGTTGTTTCGAGAAGCCACACTTGTCGTTGAGCTAGTTGGACAGTATAAAACACTTAAAAATATTACACCGTCGAATGCAGATAAATTAGTCCAATTTCTTGACGAAATCGGCGACGTGACTCTGGATGATGTTATACGGGCTTTTCAGAAAAGAATAAATTCCTGAATGGAATGAGGTTGGAATGATGTCTGATTTTGACGGCACGGGCTTCGCCGAACTGCTAATTGTAGTCATTCTTGTTGTGTTGTTTGTATTTGGTTCTACAGATATTGATGGACTGACCGATTCACCATCGTCGTCCTAATCAATAGGCTATCATTAATTAAAGAAATAACTACAAAACGCCAGTCCCATAGTTGTGGACTGGCGTTTTTTTTTGAAATTACAGAAATAAAGGGGAGAATGCAATCCAGGCCACAATAAGAGCCAGCACAATGCACACATTTTCCACAACGGCCCCATGTTTCGTGCCCGTACTCATGAGATTAATCCTTATACGCCACTTAAGTGGTGGCAGTGGACGAATGCCGCGATTCGTCAACGAATCTGCCAATAGATGCATGACATAGGCTGTACCTCCGGCTACCCAGATCTCTGGCCCCTGCAAATGAGTTGTACTGTAGAGCAACCCAGTCCATACGGCGGTTCCATATAATGTGTGTGTCAATCCCCTGTGGGTTAACGTGGTACAGAGCATTAACAGACTGCCAGCAATTAGATTCCATGGTGCGAAGGCATGCCCATAGAATACAAGTCCCAATCCGATTGCAAACATCAACACTTTGCGCAGAGAACGCGACGGCAGGAATGATACCATCGCAATCAAAATGGCGAGCAGCAGATTCCATGGTTTCGCCTGAACATAGAAGTACACAAATACAGCGACAGGCAGCAGGATTGTCTGTAACAGCCGAATGAGGCTGTTCGGCAATGCTTTGGATACCAATAGCGAATTCGGCTCATCAATGTCTGGCAGCAGCGAACCGATCAGAGCCACGGTAACCGCCGGTGCAGTCACAGGCATACCGGCCAATTGCAGAACAGAGAGGGATACAGTGGTCCCGATAATCAGGTGGGATCTTCCCATCATGGTGCAAAAACTTCCTTTCGAAGAAATAGGGAACATAAACCGTCCACTCCAGATTTTACAACGAAAACTATATAAGAACAATAGTTCGCATTTCTTATTTCAATTATATTCTTCCTCCATCGAATACTCCTGCGCACCTTTACTATAGATATTCTGAACAAGCCTGCTTTATTATCATTATTAGTGAAATTAATCACATATAATGTCAACATTGAACGGTATGATTTAAATATAATCCACTAAAAATGCTGGTAACGTAAAGTGTCCACTAAAGGAGGCATACAACCATGAACGGAAATAAAGAAAAACTGGTTATCATCGGTAATGGTATGGCAGGCATAAGTACAGTTGAACAAATTTTGAAATTGAGTTCAAAGTTTGAAATTACCGTCTTTGGCACAGAGCCCTATCCCAATTACAATCGGATAATGCTGTCCTATGTATTGGAAGGAAGCAAAACAGTTGATGATATTGTGCTCAATGATCTGCATTGGTATGAGGATTATGGTATCACCCTCCATACGGGTACAACCATAACACGGATTGATTCCAAGAGCCATGAAGTTGTAACTGCGGAAGGCTTACGCTTCCCTTACGATAAAGTCATCATCGCAACCGGCTCCAGCTCTTTCATTCTTCCTGTACCGGGTCATGACAAACAAGGAGTAGTTGGCTTCAGGGATATAGCGGATTGTAACGTCATGCTGGAAGCAGCGAAACAATATAAAAAAGCGGCTGTCATTGGAGGAGGTCTTCTCGGCCTCGAAGCTGCCAAAGGCTTGGTCCAGCTCGGCATGGAAGTTACAGTCGTGCATCTGATGGAGGATTTGATGGAACGCCAGCTTGACCCTCAGGCGTCCGCGATGTTAAAAGCCGAACTTGAGCGTCAGGGCATCCGGTTCAAGATGGGCACACAAACCGCAGAGCTTCTTGGTGGCGAACGGGTAGAAGGTATTCGTTTTGCGGACGATTCCGTGCTGAACACCGATTTTGTTGTCATGGCCGTAGGCATCAAACCCAATACGGGTGTAGCCCGGGAAAGTGGCCTGGAAGTTAACCGCGGCATTGTAGTGGATGACTATATGCAGACGTCACTAAATAACGTGTATTCCGTCGGAGAATGTACCGAACATCGCGGTGTATGCTACGGCCTCGTTGCCCCACTATTTGAACAGGGCATGATTCTGGCCAAACATATATGCGGTGTTGATACAGCTCCCTATGAAGGTTCTGTGGTATCCACTAAATTGAAAATTTCGGGCGTAGACGTCTTTTCAACCGGTGAATTTATCGACAGTCCCGAACATACGGTCATTGCACATAAAGACGACTGGAAACGCACATACAAAAAAATTCTGCTTCGGGATAATATCATAGTTGGCGCTGTACTTTTTGGTGATATTACGGATTCTGCCGAATTACAGAAATTGATTAAACAACAGGCTGAGATGACAGATGAACTGTATGCTTCACTGATGGGTACAGGCTGCGGTGGGCACAAAAAAGCCACATCCGTGGAAACCATGGCTGAAGACGAAATTGTCTGTGGATGTAACGGAGTAACCAAAGGAACCATTGTCGATGCCATTACGAATGAGGGATTGACCAGCGTAGACGAAATAAAAGCCTGTACGGGTGCAACCCGCTCTTGTGGCGGCTGTAAACCGGTTGTTGAACAGATTTTGCAATATGTGCTTGGAGACAACTTTACAGCGGGTGCCAAACAGGGAATCTGCGCTTGCACCTTCCTCAGCCGGGATGAGATCGTATCGGAGATTAGACAAAAAGGATTGCAAACGACCAAAGAGGTCATGCATGTTCTGGGTTGGAATCAACCCGAAGGGTGTTCCAAATGCCGCCCGGCCATTAACTATTACCTTGGTATGATTGCACCAGATACTCATGTGGATGAAAAGGAATCCCGTTTTGTCAACGAACGTATGAATGCCAATATTCAAAAAGACGGCACGTATACGGTGGTACCGCGCATGTATGGCGGCGTCACAACGCCGGAAGACTTGAAACGCATTGCCGACATTTCCGTCAAATACGATGTAAAAGCCGTCAAAGTGACTGGAGGTCAGCGGCTGGACCTGATTGGAGTCAAAAAAGAAGATCTGCCCAAAGTCTGGGCTGAATTGGATATGCCTTCAGGCTATGCATACGCCAAATCGCTGCGTACAGTCAAAACATGTGTCGGCTCACAATTTTGCCGCTTCGGCACGCAGGATTCCATGGCGATGGGTGCTCTGCTAGAACGCAAGTTCGAACGTCTCGATCTACCTGCCAAGTTCAAATATGCCGTAAACGGTTGCCCTCGTAACTGTGCAGAGTCGTGTACAAAAGATATCGGAATCGTGGGCAATGACGGCGGCTGGGAAATATTTATTGGAGGCAATGGCGGCATCAAGGCCAGACTGGCTGACTCTCTGTGCAAGGTGAAGACCGATGAAGAACTAGTTGAGCTTTGTGGAGCGATCATGCAGCATTATCGGGAGACAGCCAACTACCTGGAGCGGACTTCCGAATGGGTGGAACGTGTTGGGCTGGAGCAGATTCGGGCCGTTGTTGTCGAAGACGTAAAAGAGCGCAAGGCGCTTATGGAACGAATCGAATTCGCTCTTGAGCAAGTGGAAGATCCTTGGAAAAAAGCACTGCGTAACGAGGAAGGCCAGAACAAACTTTTCCATGGCATAGAAGTTTCTGCTCGACCGTAGTCCTCTGTCTCTGCCATTATGATATATATTGACCCTGTAACGTAAATGTGATAATGAAGGAGATGTTCATATGACAACACAGCAATCGGCCATCTACTATCCTGCCGGAGAGATCGAAGAATTTCTGCCGCAGATAGGTAGAGTGGTTGAGATCAAAGACCATGAACTAGCTGTATTTCGCACCTCAGATGGCACCATCTTTGCTGCAGAAAATAGAAATCCTCATCCCAAGGGTGGACCGCTGGCGGAAGGGATTGTCTCCGGGTATTATCTGTACGATCCACTGTATGATTGGAAAATCGACCTAAACACAGGTCTTGTGCAGGCCCCCGATCAGGGACAAGTGCAGATGTATCCCGTGAAGGTCGAGAACGGACAGGTCTGGGTCGCTTTATAGCAATATAAGATTTTCACTGTCAACGACAGATGCACCATAATGGGGGAAATCGTCATGTATACATCAAATGTTGAAGGAATTATTGAAGCAGCGGTTAAAAAACGAGATCAAATGAACGCAAGCCTGCCACGTTACATGGTTGCCGCTTTGATGGCTGGCGCATATGTAGGCCTTGGCATCATTCTGATATTCAGTATCGGTGCCCCACTGCTTGCTGCTCAGTCCCCACTGCAGATGATGCTGATGGGCATGTCTTTTGGACTGGCCCTCACACTCGTCATCTTTGCTGGATCGGAGCTGTTTACTGGTAACAATATGTTCTTTACAATGAGCACACTAGCTGGTCGGACTACTATTCGGGATACTCTCAAAAACTGGGGACTCGTCTTCCTTGGCAATCTGATCGGTGCCGTTCTGCTCAGTCTGCTTATTGTGGGCAGCGGTCTCTTCAAGACTGCGACACAGGAACATCTGCTTTTTGTCGTTTCTGCCAAAAAGATGGCTGCTCCCGTTAGTGAACTTTTCTTCCGTGGCATCCTCTGTAACTGGCTGGTCTGTCTAGCGATCTGGATGGCGGCCCGTTCAAAAGAAGATATTGCCAAACTCGTCCTCATCTGGTGGTGTCTGTACGCCTTTATTGCGAGTGGATATGAACACAGCGTCGCCAATATGACTTTGCTCTCCTTGTCCTGGTTGTTGCCAAACCACCCGGAAACAATTACTCTGGCAGGCTGGATGCATAACATGATTCCGGTCACGCTCGGTAATATTATCGGCGGTGCGCTGTTTGTAGGTATGGCGTACTGGTTTGTTTCGCCCGTGAGGAAGAAAGGCTAGCCCAATTCCCATCTTCTCAACAAAAGCTATCACGTTCTCTCATTCTACATTCGGGAGGACATGATGGTTTTTTGCTATTTAGCGATTCGACTTCTACTTTACCTTCGGCTGTATCAGGGTTAATCTGTAGTTGACATAATCAAGTTATAATTAGTGCATACTTATAACTAAAAAGGATGATTGCACACATGGGAATTCATACGTACTTTAGATCACTCAACGATCTCGAACGCATTATTCGTACCCCGGGAAAATTCAAGTTCGAGGAACACAGCGTATCCGCCCACTCCTGGAAAGTCGTGCAGTATGCCAAAACACTCGCCGATATTGAGGAACAGCATGGGGTCGCCATCGATTGGAAGAAGCTCTATGAGATCACCAGCAGTCATGATTATGGCGAAATTTTCATCGGTGATATCAAAACGCCGGTTAAACATTATTCACTGGAGCTTCGTTCGATGCTGCAGCAGGTAGAAGAAGGCATGGTTGAGCATTTTATTAACGAAAATATTCCTGAAGAGTTCCAGCCTATTTTCCGCAGACAGCTGCGTGAAGGCAAAGATAACTCAGTCGAAGGACTTATTCTGGAAGTGGCCGACAAAATGGATCAAGTGTACGAAGCGTTTGCTGAACTGCAACGTGGCAATACAGAAAAGGAATTTATCGTGATGTACCGATATGCCCTGATCAAAATCAAGAATATTGACCTCCACTGTGTACACTATTTCCTCGAATATATTCTCCCCGACATCATTGAGGAAGGCAACCGGTCGCCATTTGATATCCGTCAAATCACGGAAGATGCTTTGTCACAATAATTAGCTCCAGTCATCGTGGTTCTTCAAGAGCCATGGACAGGGCTTTTTTTCGTTATTGTAACCTTTGGCGATACTCGCTCGGATACAGTCCCGTCTTGTTTTTGAAAATACGGCTAAAATAATGGGAATCACTATATCCCACCGCTTTACCTACTGTCTTGATATCCATATCTTCAAAGGCCGCGAGCATGCGCTTTGCTTCGTTGATTCGAAGCCCAGTCATGTATTTGAGCGGGGTTTCACCCGTCACCTTTTTGAAACACTTCCCCAGGTAATCCACACTTGGCTACTTCAAAATCTCTCATTGACATCGAGTTAATTTGTAACTATTATAGTTACAATGGTGGTGATTATCCATGAAACAAATCAGCAGCCGCTTTTCCATTGCGGTTCATACGTTGTCCCTGGTCGCTGTTGTGCCCAATGAGTGCACGGGAGATTTTATCGCCAAAAGCGTGAATACCAATCCCGTCATTATTCGGCGCATTATGTCCAAGCTGAAACAGGCCGGCCTGATTGAGGTCAGACCCGGTGTTGGCGGTGCTTCTTTGTTAAAGGACCCCGCGGACATTACCCTTTTGGATATATATCGTGCACTTGAGGTTGTGGAGGATGGCGAGTTGTTTAACTTCCACAAGCATCCGAACCCAAATTGTCCGGTTGGCAGCATGATCGAACAAACCTTGCGTGCCGAACTTATTGAGGCTCAGCTAGCTATGGAGCAGCGTTTGAAACGTGTAACGATACAACAGATGATGGATCAGGTTCACGTCTCTGAATAAAAAAAAGCTCATTACGAGCTTTTTTTAAACCTTTCGTTGTAATCACACCTGTTATAACACATACGATTACATCCATTCATGTAGATTGACATTTCACATTAGTGTCGACACAAAACATACCTTATAGGAGGAAAATACAATGAAAATTTTAGTTACTGGAGCAACAGGTCACTTGGGTTCACTGGTCGTAGAAGCACTGTTACAAACGGTATCTGCTGGGGATTTGGCTGTAAGTGTACGCAACCCGGAGAAAGCGGAAGCATTGCGCGCTCAAGGTGTTGACGTTCGTCAAGGTGATTTCGATCAACCGGAAACGCTGGAAAAAGCATTTGCAGGCGTGGATCGGCTGCTGCTGATCTCCACAGACGGTGACAATGAAACCCGTATTCGCCAACATCAAGCTGCAGTAGACGCTGCCAAAAAGGCAAGCGTTGGATTCATTGCTTATACCAGCGTTGTGAATGCGGAGAAAAACAGCCTTTCACTGGCTGAAGTACATCGTGCCACAGAACAGGCTATCCGCGAATCCGGCATTCCTTATGCCTTCCTGCGCAACAACTGGTACCTGGAAAATGAAGCAGGCAGCGTTCAAGCAGCTACCCAGGGCGCACCTTGGGTGCATGCAACTAACGCCAGCCAAGTGGGCTGGGCTACTCGCAGTGATTATGCGCATGCTGCCGCTGCAGTACTGACAGGTGAGGGACATGAGAATTCAGTATATGAGTTGTCTGGTAAACTTCGTACTCAAGCTGAGCTTGCAGCCATCGTTGGGGAAGTGCTTGGACAGGATATCAACGTGCAAAACGTGGATGATGCTGCTTACGCTGACATTATGAAAGGTGCAGGTCTGCCTGACTTTGTAGTCTCCATGCTCGTTGATATGCAAAGTGCCATCCGTGAAGGCGCACTGGCTGTAGAGAGCGATACATTGGAAAAATTGCTTGGCCGTTCAGCTCAACCATTGAGTGAGGGTGTAAAAGCAATTGTAGGCAAGTAAG
This sequence comes from Paenibacillus sp. ALJ109b, assembly GCF_010747435.1. Classification (NCBI taxonomy): domain Bacteria; kingdom Bacillati; phylum Bacillota; class Bacilli; order Caryophanales; family Paenibacillaceae; genus Paenibacillus; species Paenibacillus sp. ALJ109b. The sequence continues at coordinate 71,100 of NZ_JAAIFP010000033.1, read as the reverse complement.
TCTAAATAGAAGATAATAGAGTGGGAATCACAAAGGGACACACCAATGAATGTTGGATGTGTCCCTTTTGGTGTTATAAAACAATCTTTAAAACGATATAGCAGTTAATCGGATAACTGTACATTGAACCGGTCCGATTGCGACTTGAATTCTCGATTTAGATATCGGTAGTCTCAATAACCGTTACATCGATTATTGCTCGATATATCGTGCCGGAATGTGATCGGCCAGCCAAATATTTTCGTTTCCATGATAGAAAAGAATTCCGTCCTTGAACGCTTGAGCCGCATTAATTTCCAGTATTACCGGCCGGTCATCACGTCTTCGTCCCACCTGTTTGGCGGTGTCCATATCTGCGGACAGATGAACATACTGCCTCTGCCGAGGCTGCAAACCTTGCTCCATAATGGAAGCAACCGACCGCAGTGGCGTGCCATGATAGAGTATCTCCGGTGGATCGGCAGGTGTTTTGGATATCTTTTGCGGAGTCGAATGACCATATAATGCCCGGATGCGGCCAGAACAGATTTCATGTCTCTTTTTCTCAGAAGCTTGAATCATCTGCTCCAGATCCGCCTCCGTGACGTCCTTCCACTGTGGACTCTCATGTAAAGCCACCAGCAATTGCGGAATCTCCACCCAACCCTCTTCGTCCAGCTCCAGCTCATACTCCCAAGGGGCGTGACGCAAGGCGTAGGAAAGTTCCTTGCTTAATTTCATCAGATCCATTGCGATCATCTCCCAATAAGTTAACAATTCATTAGACATATACTGTCTGTACCACTACATGAAAGGGTGAACGCTCTGCTTCTTCAGGTTCTCTCCGGTTGTACCGCCGCTAAAATCTCCTGAATGTTACGGCTCAACCCTTCATCATCTTCCTGATTAAACTGGCGGTGTCCATCGATCCCACGATGAATAATCGTGTTCATCACCGGATGAACTTCCCGGTCGGAAGCCACCCGGATCAGATCATCGGCAAAATCTACAGCCTGCTGCTCACTATAGTTAAACGGTTTAATCAGCATACGGATGCTCAGTGCATGAGCCTGTGGCTCCGCCAGCTGATCCCGATGAGTGATGCCATATACCGCACCAAATCCAAAAGCAGCAATTACCTGACGCTCCAGTTCCGTTGTCTGTTCCAAAGGCGTACCGATCAGTTCACATATTTTGCCCACCATCTGCTCCAACTCTGAAGCCGCCGCAGCCAAAATCACGTCGTTAATATCGTCAGCGTTGATAAAATCAGTCATATTGTAATTCTCCATTTCTGAGCCGTATTGAATCCATTCTCTCAGACTCTATGAGAACATTGTATCGGAGATAGGGTGTTCCTTTCAAATTCATCTACGGTTAGACAAACAATGATTCAGCTTACTTGTAAATGAGAAGCTCTATTTGTGCGTAGTACAACTTGGTAAATGATCATACGCGTAACTATTAATCCCGGCGAGATTCATCGTTTTGCGGAGCTCCGAAACAAACTCCATAAAGTACACTTCAGGACTGCGACTTCCGGCATAATATTGCAGGTCATAATCGTAATTTAACCTCGAATACACATCATGCAGATCGTTAACCAGTACCTTTTTCATATCCTCTCTTGTAATTGCTGGATCCATATTGCACTCATTGACCAGGGTCTGTAGTGTCTCCTGCAGAGCCTGTTGATCGTATGACGGGTTAGACAACAGATGCTGCAAATCATACAAGTCTTTGAATCGGGGCCTCACTATCGTTTGATGCAGCTTCCAAGCGATTTGAATGGAGAGTGGCACGGTGTGAGGAACGACAAAAGCTTCTCCAACCATAGGTTGGTACGATAGAGCGATAGACTTCTCATTCAATTCGAGGTTAAAGGATATATCAAGATGCAGCTCATCCTCATCTTCATACTCATTTTCGCTCCTTGGTTCACTATCAATATAAAAGGCAAGCTCCGTGTTCACCGTTGGAAAATCATCCGCCATCGCGTAGTCAATTCTGCGCCAGAAGGCATTCTCACTAAAGCTTCGGAATACGATACCGTCATTCAGGTCCATCTCCGTTACCCGGATCATCCAGTCTGTAAATATTTCATTGGCCTGGTCCTCGGTCTCAATTCGACCTAAATACAAAAAGTCGATATCATCAACATAACGAACATTGGGATTCTCCAAATACTGTCTTGTCAATAAGCTTCCTTTTAATACAAATGGACTATTCACCAGAGAAGCACGCTTCAATAGAGCTTCTAACACAACAATGAATCTCTCATCCTCATTCAAGCTATGTACTTGTACATTTTTCCCAGACACCTGTTCTCCTCCTCTATTCATCTCATCGTACTCAACATTCAGTTAGATCCATCCACGATCCAGTTCTTCCCGACTGTCATAGATGCACAGTTCATATTGCTGTTTTAACAGTTCGATTTTGTTCTGCTGTAAGATATTATGTATCTTCTCTACTCTGCTGTAGAATTTTTCAGAACTATTGTATTCTCTGACCGTAACAAATCTAATTTTCCCATTCGCATTCAGCGAGTTCCGTGAGATATGCCCACCATCGCCTTCACATAGCTCCTTTAATCTTTCTACATCATCCACCTGTACTTTGCCATGCCATTCAAAATACGGGGTAGAATGCGCAACTATTCGCTGATGAAAATACTTCTCTTCCTTCGCTGGAACCTCTACCTTTGTTCGTACAACTGTAAAGTCGTTACCTTGGAACCTTGTGACCAACTGTTTAATGATGCTGTTCACTTCATCAAAATCAGTACTATGTATTAAGCCCGTAATCATTGGCTGATGGATGTATTCACCATGATCCAGCTCGATCATAACCGGTTTAACTTGCTCCACCTGACACAGTTCAATAAAGCTTTCCTTCTCTTCAAACGTTAAATCATTCACTGTAATATGAAACTCAAATTCCATTTGCTCACTCCCTGTCATTTCTCTATGATGCTATATGTAATTGTTTTTTGTCATCGAAGTTTCTGAATAACCTTCTAAATTATTCATCGGTTTCCTGTTTTATATTGTTCAGCTATTTTCATAATCTTAATTATATTAAGTCATCACAACATAGAACTTCGTATATTCTTTATTCAAGTGTTGGCACTCCGTAGTATAGAATTTTTGGAGACAAAAACTAACTTGCCGTCTTGCATTTCTCCCGTATATTAGAAACGGCTTGCTTCCCCTTTACCTCACACATATACCCACTCGGGTCTACATATCGGATCGGGTTGTTAGCCACATAAGCATATAAGTTCAGACCGTCTCTACGATACGTGTCTTCCTGCGTGAACCGAGCAATCAGCGGGTTATAAAACCGGGCGCGCAGGTAGTAATGTCCTGTCAGCGCATCCTGCATTTCTCCCGCATAACGGAACGAATTTCCGCGTTGCTCTCTTGCAGAAAGCATGTTCCCGAAGGCGTTGTACGTGTATGTATTTGGGTTCTATCTCTTTTATCCTGTTCGTTGCGGCTCAATTTAAAGCAATAATGAGAGCTTAGAAGGTAAGTGTAATTCTACTCCCTAAGCTCTTATTATTGTTTTTATTTGGTTATTCGAAGACTATCAATTAATTCTGATAAAGAGGAGGATACTGGTAAACGTTCATTAGTCTCGTAATCTTCTCTAACTATTCCCCCAGTTCTATTATCCAATAGCAAGCCTTGATCATCTGGAGAAATGTACCCTATAAGAATATAATCAAACTTTCTCTGTGCGCTTACTTCAAAATTCTTTTGATTGATAAAAAAAGCACCAATATCCTTGTTTGGAGTCACTTCTTCTAATGTGATTCGATTAGGTCCGTAAAATCCTTGTAGGTTTAGAAACCAAAATGAGTCAAAATATTCTTTAATTGAAGAGTGCAACTTCATTCCTAATTCTCTTTCTATTAAAGTAAAATCTTCTTTAGTTGTTTTAAGTCTTGGCCTCCATTGGATACTTTCTTCCTCATCCGGTACTCCAACATACATCCAACTTTCAATAATTTTTCAAAAGAGATCTTAGGAATGCTTGAGAACTGATCCTCCCAAAAAAACAATAACTTATTGAAGTAATGTTCCATTGCTTGGGTTACTTTCATTTTTTTAACCGCCTCCTAGATTTTCATCAATAAATGCTTGAAGCCTTCCCTAAAAATTCTGATCCTCTCCCCATATCCATAAATTTTTCTTATTATTGTGTATGCCTCCACTGCCTCCACTCCCTGGATGCAAAGGTGCAGGAATTTCCATAGACTGACCAACACCATCAATATGATGATCTAGTCAAGGCTCGGCTTCTCTATACTCTTCTACTTATTGGTTTTATGAAAAGAAGCCTTGAGATGTAAAAATAACAAGTCAAGGCATTGCAACTCTCTTATTACTGAAATAATGCTACTTCTATTAACGATTAGATTGACTCCTTGAGTCACTCAAATGTGGTACACCAGAATACATTATTTTAGGCATTTCAGTTAATTGATTGAAATATAGATAAATTTCCTGCTGATCACCGCGTATTTTTGAATCAGGCAAGTTACTGAAAACAGTGATATGATAATACCCATTATCAAGACGAATGACTTGCTCACCTGGTAATTCGCTAGTCCATTCCATTAAATCATACAAGTCTCTAATACATAATTCGTGATTGCGTACTTCTAATCCCAATCTCAAAACAAAGTCAAACTCATCTAGAATTTTTTCATCGGGATACCCTGTCCTAACCCGTAAATTATAATCTCCCGGTGATCCTGTTGAAAACCCAACAATAGTTCCTCGATTGACATGGTCTGCTACTTGTTGAGCAGACATATAATTTTGCGTTAAATAATCCTCTTCTTCATTAATATGTACTACTGAAAAGGGAGAATATACAATAATACCAAGCCCATCAATTTGGATATTTATATCTTTATACATCTGATTGATCCCTCATTCTTTTTTGTGGTTATTTTTTTTATATTCTGCTCCCCATTCTAACAATTTTGTATATGCCTCACCAGGAGTAAGTTTATCACCAACGATTAATTTACTGTCTGGAGTCCGTAACGCCCCTAATATCCCTTCTAACTCTGAATCATTGTAGGCCGCCTCATACTTTTTCAAAAGTACATCGTCAGTTAAAGTGGGATTCCCTCCCCTTAATTTTATCCCTGCTTTCTTAGTAGAAGCATGAAGCCTGATATGCGCTTGACCAGCGTTTTCTGGAGATCCAGCAGGGTAGAACCTTGGAGTGTTTTTTTGATCAAAGTGTTCAAAATCAAGTCTATTTCTCACATTTACTCTTTCAATCAAGTGTGCTCCATCCCCATTTACTGCAAGTGTCCAACTTTTTGCTGGTAGAGTTCCTGCTGGTAGAGTTCCGTCATAATCTGCATCACCCATAATTTTAATTGTTGTAACAAAATAGCTGAATAAAAAACAGGTTAATCATAGTAGTATTCACCATAATCAACCTGTTAAATTTTATAAAATCAGATTATACCTGTCCAATGATAGCTTCTAGCGAGAATAAGTTATAAACCACCTGCTACTAATCCAGAAGAATTCCTTCTTTGCGTTGCTGTGGTACCTGAACCATGTGTGCACCCTTTTTCACACAAGACGCAGGACTTGCTCCACTTGCCGCTTTGGCATACCCACTCGGGTCTACATATCGTATCGGGTTGTTGACGACATACACATACAGGCTCAGACCGTCCCCACGGTACGTGTCTTCCTGCGTGAACCTCGCTATGAGTGGGTTATAAAACCGGGCACGCAGATAGTAATGTCCTGTCAGCGCGTCCTGCACTTCTCCCGCATAACGGAACGGATTGCTACGTTCCTCTCTTGCCGATAGCATGTTCCCGAAGGCATCATACGTGTACGCGTTCAGAATCTGGCCCTGTGGTCCGGTCAGGTGAGTTACATCACCGTGGATATTATTTACATAATAAGCCACATCGCCCTGATCGTCCAGTTGTGTTAGCCATTCATGACCACGGATATATGATGCCTGCACCCGTGCCGCTTCGTCGAGTTCGTTGACGACATGCCAGCCGTCATGTACGAAATGGCGTACAGTTCCGTTCGTATCCAGTCTGCTTCGCAAACCTTCCAGGTCGTAACCGTGCTGTATAACACCGCCATCTGCTTGCTCGACTCGAATGGTACGGTTGAATGCATCATAAGTGTAGGTTATTCGTCTGTCTACAGCATCACCGAATTGAGTTCAGTTCTGAACCACAGATTATAAAACAGGCCTATCCCTAATAGGAATAGACCTTCGACATAATAAAGTGATTGCTTGATCAATTAAAATTTCGAGCACATTTTGCGCTTCATACTACAATCAAGTATCAACTCAATGTACTTTCTGAACGGAAGATATATTAACTATCTCTTCCTATATAAAAATCTAAAGCAGACAAACAACACAAGTGATATTTATAAACCGTACCACGTTACAACTCTATTCATTCGTTAGATTATCATATGCGTCTCCTAATGGTTCAAAATCATCTTCATCCCAAAACCATGTAGTCCCTTGCCCCTTCGTTTCAACAAGATTACTCAGTAATTCTGTAAAGCTATTAGAAATGATCGCACAACTTCCTGCAACAGCATGTGTATCCCAGTGACTATCGTAACATCTTCCTAATCTATCTTTATGAAGATCAATTGTAAGAAAATCTCCATTACGATCATCAGCTATAATGTACCAATTAGAAGAAATATCATATTCGCACAACTCATTAACTATGACCGGGTTTGCCAAAACAAATTTTTCTGGAGAAACAATATCAACTCCAAAATCTTTCCCTTCAAACAGTTTTATCCCTCCACATATTTGATAAAACTCTTTCACATCTTCAGGAAGTATATGGTTCTCACTGAGTCTAGGTAAACCTATAGGAGGAGAAATCATACAATCATCGAATTGTTCAATTTGTTTAACAATTGTTTTTATTTTCATTTATTATTCTCCTTTGTGATTGTATTTTCACCTATAAATTAGATCCCTTATTTGATTTGAAAATTCCATTTTCTGAGTCCTACTCGTTACCCCAGACGAAGGTAAATTGTACAAAAATTGATTCAACGTTCTGTAATATTCTCTACGTGCAGAATCGGGAGTTTTAGAAGCATTAAACATATCTTCAGAAAGTTTTTGAATTTGTTGTGGAGACATCTTAGTCCATTCAATCTTAGCCCCAACTGGTCTACCGTAATTTTCTCTACTCCATTCTCTAAAAATCTCTTTGGTCAGCTTATGGTTGTCTACACTTAAAGCTACTGTAGGAGACACGTTTACAAATGTAGTATATCCCGGTACATTTTGTTTAGCCCATTCATTCATTACACCATGATGATTTTCAAGCCCATATTTCCCAGTTGTCGGTCTATAGGGTACCACATCATACTCTTTAACAACTTTATCTTTTGGATTAGCATACGTTTCACCCTTCACCTCACACATATACCCACTCGGGTCTACATATCGGATCGGGTTGTTGGCGACATACGCATACAGATTCAATCCATCGCCACGGTACGTGTCTTCCTGCGTGAACCGAGCAATCAGCGGGTTATAGAACCGGGCGCGCAGATAGTAATGTCCCGTCAGCGCATCCTGCATTTCTCCCGCATAACGGAACGGATTGACACGTTGCTCTCTTGCAGACAATGTGTTCCCGAAGGCATCATAGGTATACGCGTTCAGGATCTTGCCCTCTTGTCCGGTAAGGTGGGTTACGTCACCGTGAATATTATTTACATAATAAGCCACATCCCCCTGATCGTCCAGTTGTGTTAGCCATTCATGACCGCGTATATAAGATGCCTGCACTCGCTCCGTTTCGTCCAACTCATTGACGACATGCCAGCCGTCATGCACGAAATAGCTTACAGTTCCGTTCGTATCCAGTCTGCTTCGCAAACCTTCCGGGTCGTAACCATGCTGTACAACACCGCCATCTGCTTGCTCGACTCGAATGGTACGGTTGAATGCATCATAAGTGTAGTTTATCGCCCGCTCTCCTTGATGCTCTCGGATCAGGTTTCCATGCGCATCATATTGATAACGGGTGTTGCTCGGGGTTATTGGTTGTTCCCCATTTTCTTTCTGCAATGCTTCCTCAATCAGGCTGAGCAGGCGGTTCCTTGTATCATAGGTATAGCTTGTCCGTTGTCCGTTCCAGTCACGAGAGACTCGGTTTCCTGCGGCGTCATAAGCGAGTTGCTCCGTGCCGTATCCGGCATACTGGGCTTCCACCAGTCGATCTAGTGCATCGTAACGGTATTCCGTGCGATCTTCCATTCCATAACAGCCAACCGTATTCCCGCTTTGGTCATACGCATATCGGTTGTCTAGCAATACTGTTCCATCCGCTGCACGGGTGTGGAGCCGCGATACTTGTCCTTCTGGCGTATACTCATACGCCGTCTGCACACCGTTGCCGTACAGCATGGACGCGATTCGGTTGCCTGCTGCATAGGTGTACTGAGCCAGGTCTTTCTCACCTTGCCGGATGGCAACAACCCGCCCCACCGGATCATGCGCGTATTCGACACGCATTCCGCCAGCATCCGTGCGGGCCACCGTTTGGCCTTCTGCATCATACTCGTAGCGCAACACTAGACGCGGAGTGGTGTCCTTTGCCTGTTTCGTCAGGTCACCGATTCGGCTCTGATATTTGGCCGTGAGCAAACCGTCTTCGTTATAGTCGTAGTCATAACGCACTTCGCTATTCGCGGCCGAGATCAGCAGGCCATCTTCGCGGTAAGTGTACGTTTCTTCTTCGCCGCTGGACAGCTCCCGTCTGCGGACGAGTTGGTCATTGAAATTGTAGACCATGTCCAGTACCCGCTGGTTTCGATCCTGCTGCTTTGCCAGGCGGCCTTCCCGGTCATACTGGTACGTCATGGGTAAGCCGTCCGGGCCTGTTATCGCAGACACTTCACCCAGGGAATTATACGCATATTGAGTCGCATGTCCCTTCGCATCCGTAGAACGAGTCAGGTTACCCGCAACGTCATAGTCATAGTGCTCCATCGTGCCGTCCGGCCGCGTCAGTGCCGTAATGTTGCCCCATCCGTCCAGTGTACGGCGCGTCATTCGCCCTTCGCCATCCCGAACCCCTACGACATGTCCTGTGGCATCATACTCATATTCCTGTCGTAGCACCATGGTGCGATCTGGGCCATTGCCCCACACTTGATGTACCTGACCAGCCAGCGTATAGGCATACCTCGTTTCGACGCCGTATTCCGTCACGGCTTCCTGCTCCCCATAACGGTTATAGGCATGCTGCTGAATGATCTCACCCAGCGGGTTCCGAATGCAGGTCAAGTGGTTCAGCACGTCATACATATATTCCGTTCCTGCCCCATCATCGCTCGCTGCATCGTACAATCCGGGAGTGACCTTCTTCGCCAGTTTCCCCTCGGCAGTGTAGAACAGTCTTGTCATGCCGCCACGCTTGCCCACATAACGGATCGGACGGTTCCTGACATCGTAGGCATACTTCACCCGATGCCCCAGCGTATCTGTTTCTTCGGTCACGTTGCCGCTGCGGTCATACTTCAGGTACATGGAACTGGCCTTCGCTCCTGTATGCTCCCGGCGGCTGATCTGTACGATCCGGTCTGTGCTATCATAGCTAATCTCCGTTTCGTACCCTTCGGGCGAACGTATATACGTAATGTTCCCGTTACGATCATACCCATATTTGGTCTCTGCCGAGACCGTTCCCTGGCGTTCATCACGCAGGTCTTCCCCATCGAGTACATCTAGCTGGCGCAATAGCCTGCCCGCTTTGTCATATTCGTAACGGATGTATCGCTCCTTGCCTTCACTCAGCTTATAACGTTCGGAGGTCCGCTGATTCAGACAATCGTATGTATATCGAATGTCCGCTCCTGTGTCATCCGTGATGCGAGTTACACGCAAATTACGATCATAGGCATACGTAATACCATGATACGTCGCCGGATATCCCTCCCGTGTAACAAACTCCGACGTTCGTTCTTCCTTCACCAGGTTTCCGGCAAGGTCATATTCATAACGGGACAAGCGGTACATCACCTGCCCAGATACCGCAGGCTCACTCTCAGAGGATATCCCTTCCTGAACAGGTTCCCGTTTTTCGATTAACCATCCTGCCATATTGTAACCATACAATGTGCCGAACCGTTCGGCATCTTGGTCACCACTGTCCACTGCCTTGCCGTCCATTTCTTTGATGACCCGTCCTGCGGAATCATAGGCGTACCGCCGTTCGATGTGCCCTTCTGCATTGGTCACCTGAACCAGACGGTCCATGGCATCATATTCGTATTCCGTTCCCAGGCCATCATCCGTCGCTGGGTCATATTGCTCTAGACCGATGGACTTCACGAGATTCCCGGCGGCATCATATTTGAAGCGCTGAATCCCTCCATCGGGCAATATGGTCTGGATGCGGTTTCCACGATGATCATATACATGCTCCGTGCCTTGACCATCATCCAATACCGGATCATATTGGTTCGGCTCCACCTCTTTGAGCATATGATCGTACATGTCGTAGTGGTACCTTTGGGTTTGCTGAAGCGGATCGGTGATGCGAATGAGATGATCCAACGCATCGTAGCGGTACTCCGTTCCTTTACCGTTATCGATTCGTTCCACGTAATCATTGGGCTGCACCCGCTTGATCATGTTGCCCATCTTGTCATAGAACATCAGCGTAGTATTGCCCTCTGCATCCACAATACGGGTTCTTTTGTTCAGATCGTTGTACTCGAATTCAACGGTTCCATACGCTGTCGTTATGCCGGTGACCCGGCCCGCATCATCCAATGTATATCGATACTCTTGGCCCTCGGCATCCCTAACATAAGATGGTGTATCCGTATGATTGACTTCATAAGCATACGTAGTCACGTGACCCAGCGCATTCTGGCGTGTGAGAGTCCTTCCGTGTGCATCATAGGTATAGGCAGTGACAGCCCGACGCTCCGCATCAATCGCTTGCGTCTCTTCCAGTACGCGTCCGAACGTGTCATAGGCATACGTCTTTTCCACGATATTATTGACTGACACGGAGATACGGTTGAATTGTTCATCATAGACCTGACTATGCTGTGTGCCATCAGCTGCAATCTCCGTCAGTAGCTGCCCATTAATATCATACTCCCACCGAGTAGTCCGGCCACCTGTATCCGTATGTGCACACTTGAATTGATACGCATCATACTCGAAAGTTTCGTGTGTCCCATCCTGATAGACGATATCGGTTACAAGGTAATCTGTATTATAGCGATACGTCTCCACGACATTCGTCGCATGGAAAGTAAATGTCGTTTCAGAATCAGCATCATTATAATAGATATCGGTCATTTGATCGTAAGCATCCCTTTGCCGGATTACTCTACCAGCAGCATCATAGATGTTAGTCACATAGGTATTTCCGTTCTGGTCCGTTATGCTCTCAAGATAGTCTTGCTCCGTATACGTATATTGAATGTTCCCCTGATTGGGATAGGTTACCTGCATGAGGAGGTCGCCATCATATTCATAAATCACGGATCTGCCAATATTGTCGGTCATCCGTATTAACAAGCCATCCCGGCACTCCATCAAGACAGTCTTTCCGCCCGGTGCAATCAGACGGCTAATACCGTTATCGTTATACTCCAGTCGCGTCCGATTCCCTGACCGATCCGCAACGCTGCGCAAACGCCCTGTCTCGTCATACTCGTACGTTACCCTGTCCGGTCCGATGAGTGCATACCCCGATGCATCCTCATATTCGATCAGACGATAGTCCTGCTTACCTCCAATCGCATTGATCCAAGTGCCCTCATGAAACATAAATCTCTCGTAATGGCTATCCGGACAAATGATGTAAATCCGATTCCCCTCTCGCTTGAGGTAGGATTCATATGTAAAAATAAACCCTCGGCCCGTCAGTCCCTTGACTGGATAAAGTGAATTATAGTTCCGTACCATTTCGATCGGAGAACCAATATCAAGCACGATCATGTCTTTGGCAAAATAATGAAAGCCACCTCTCGTGACGTCCACGGGATCACCAGTCTTAACCATAGTAGCAAGGCTGGCAACCGACACTTTCTTTAACGTATCCCATGTCAGAGAATGGTTGACGTTCCCGTTTCGCCATAAATCCTCCGCCATAGCTCCCCCCATGCCGCCTGCTACGGAGGAAACATAATCGGTTAGTCTGTTTTTGCCTGTAAAAGAGAAAAGCCCCCCCACTACATTAGCCGCCAAATTCGACGTGAGGCTTGTGCTTCCCGTGTTCATCATGTCCTGCGTCATGCCGCTGATTGTACCGCCTGCTACCGCTCGGCCATAGATATTGGCAAAATTGCTTAACCCGGTACCGCATTTAATACCAGTCATGAATTTACCCATCATGGCACCACTCAAAAATCCGTTCTGGAAGCTCTTCATATAGTGGCCGATTAACGTCTCTCCTGGTTGTAACGCAGGATCGAAGATTGCAGTGATCGCAACGTTCACTCCTCCACCAATGGATGGAAGAATTAGCGCTGAAGCCCCGCCACCAGTCAATACGGAGAGTCCCCCAACAGAGACAATGACCGATCCATATTTGACCATATCGTACAGTTCGGCATTGCCGCCCAACACCGTATCCCGCATAAAATTGTGCGACTGAGACAAGTCGCCTACCCTGGCCTTGGCTATATCCTGGCTACCTTCTGCCATCTCGCTAGCTGCCAACACCATTGTGGTGGTACCCGCAACCAAAGTTGCTCCTGCGGCAATAACCAGAGGTGTTGCTGCCCCACCCGTAAGAACGACCGCCGCAACACCTACGGCCGCTGCGCCGATCAGCATGGCGATTTTGCCAAAGCCGATTTTGCTTTTGCCCGCCTCCATTTTGTCAACCAGTGCCTGTCGATATGCAAGAGCATTTCCGTTGATCTCTTCCATGATGCTGGCATCTTGCGCTAGGAGCTCAGAATCGTCAAACGGGTCTGCCGGCGGCTTGCCTGGAGTCCCATCATAATATATGGTAGCTGCCTGTATATCCGTAAGATCGGCGATGTAAATATATTGATCCAGATTGATGCCTTCCATCGGGCTTCTGGAGATAGCCACCATTTCGCCTGCAGTCATTTCAATTTGTTTCGGAGCAGGCATGTCCCCTTTAACGTCGATCAGGAAATCCTCCAGAGCAACAACGGCTATATCCGTATTCGCTAAAATTTCTATCGAACCGTCTCCGGCCAGTTTCAATTTGACGGTTTCTGCTGCATCTGCGGCAAATACGATATCTTCACCCGTCAGCTTCATCTCCTGATCCGAATCGTTCGTTAATGACTTGATGGCAGGATTGGACGACTTTTGGCTGTATTTGCTCTGTTCGACTCCTCGGCGGACCGAACTCGTCGCAATGGCGCTCTTCTCGGATGGGCTGGGAAAATGTAACTTCACCGGCGATCCCGGCTTGGGCATCATGTACGCACTCTGGTTATCCATACCTGTCGAGAATGGGAACCAACAGGCGTTATCCGTTTCGGCTTCCTTATCAATATCCAGATGCAATTGGACCTTATTGCGGGATATTTTCGTGATCTTACCTTCAAGCGATAAGCCTTGTATGCCGTAAGGCAGGATTTTGGTCAATTTGGCCTCGGCTTCGGATAGTAGCGTGTAGGTATGAATTAGTTCACCGTGGGCCACCGTCGATTCAATCTCATAAACGACAAAAGGCAGTCGCTGAATCTCCATTTGGTTTCCAAGCCGGTACACCTGCCTGCTCTGAATCTGATAGCGAATTTCCTGTGTTTCCCGATGTGGAACAAAACGAGACTGCATCGTATACGCCTCAAAGGCCAGCTCGTTCTTCGCCATTTCTTGCGGGATTCCAAAGGCTATGGCAGGCGCATCATCAACTATGGGCACGATTACCGTACCCAAGCGGGAAGCAAGGCGAAGAATGAACTCCCAGTCTGTTTCCTGATATTGCAGCAACATTTGCCCCGTTACCGTAGCCGGTAATGCATTGATCAAGGAGGCACCTGCATATTGATCAATCACCTTATGGATGACCTCGGAGTAAGTCTTTTGCTGATTTTGATACGAACGCTTCCTCCATTCAATATCCAGCTTGTACGTATGTGATACTGCCACCAATTCCAAATAAAAAATGCCTTGAACATGCTCGACCACCGCCTGTTGAACCATTCCGGCAAACAGGCACGTTTTCTTTTCCCAACCATCTTCAGATGCTATGTATGCCTTCACTTTGTCGTCTGTAGTAAGCTCATGAGCACTTTCGCTTCCCTTTTCATGTAGGACAGCCCTGATCCGCAAGTAAGAATGTTCATTCATTCGATGCATGATCTGTATATCTTCAATTCTGACCAAGTTACAAGGAATTTCAATAATCATTCCTGCATAAACCATTTCCACAATTATTTCTCCTCCTTCCTATGACCATCACGGAATCCGACTACTCTCTCTGACCGTTATGAACTATCGTGATATCCCCACGCCCGCAAATACAAAAGTTTTTGCAGGTGTTAAGCAAAGCATCTCCAGTACTCACCTTGACGTCATCTTTGCCGTCCAACCACGGAGCAATAATTTGAGGCGTACACATGGCCACACACTCAGGTGGCGGAAGTTCTTCCAACGGAACATCCTCTTCTTTAGTAAAAAGGGATTTGAACCAACCAATATCCTGCTTAGGAGGTTGGACCGCTTCTACGATTGCCTTCATCTCAGCCTGTACTGCCGGATTGTTAAGGCTTGTACACAAGCCAAACGGTCGGATATTGGTCATCGAAAGGAAATCATTCACGTTTAATTGCGGTTGCTCATGAATGTAATCACCGTGACTGGCAGGGATCACCAATCTCGCGGGTCGTGTCCCGAATGTGCATTGGGCATAAGCCCCATGTACCACATAGCTTTTGTCATCGCTCATATTTCCTTTTCCTCCTTCGACTCCAGCGGTTCGAGCGATATCCCCCACAAATCTCGCCGCAGTATGCTTTCAGCAATGTCCAAATTAATGACCAGTCGCTGATCGTCAATGCCTGCAATCCGAAATACGGCATGACCTTTGGCCATCTTCCGGTCAATGATTATTCGGCTCGGCCTCCCCCAAGGATCATATTCCGTTAGATCAGACAGACATTCCAATCGATCTATCAGCAGCAACCAATAGGTTTGTTGCATTTCTTCCTCAGGATGGGCAAGTACCACACATTTGAAGAGAGCATCGTCATCGTACATTTCAACGACCTTTTTTAAAGGATCGGACATGAGAACAACCGGACGGTCAATCAAATCCGGAATAATCTTGTCCTTTCCTTCGACATACACAACGGTGAAATCTTTGATCTCCTGTGCGCGTTCTTTCGAAACCTCCAACGTTCTAAAGGCAGATCTTAAACCATCAAACATGATCATATGTTTATCGAGCAGTCGATCCTGTGTCATGATAAAATAATCCATTTATATCCTCCTCCCTCATTTTGGTATCCATCCACCGTTTTCGTTTAGGAGTAAATTTTCAAGCCTTCCCGCTGTTCTGAACTCAATTTTATTGTTTTAAGATCCTTTTCAAGAAAATGAGCCCCATCTAGGCGACACTGCACAAAGCTTGTTCCTTCGAAAACAGCCCCTTTGAAGTCGGCTCCTCTCAGATCAGCATTCACGAATATGGCATTGGTCAGATCCGCTCTTTCAAACCGCGTGGGGCTGAACGCCGGAATATGAAATTCTTCACAGGTTGGTGTGACATAACTTGCCTGAACTTCCTCGAACTGTGCCCCGGACAGGTCAGCCCCACCGAAATCCGCCCCATGAATGAGGCTATGCCCAAAATTAGCGTGGGACAGCTTCGCATTTCGAAAATCAGCTCCAATCAGTGGGCAACCGACGAGTAAACTGCCGCTCAAATTCGTATGAGTAAAGTAGGCATAACAGAGATTCACTAACTTGAAGTACATATCGCTCAAATCAATATTTCTGAAGTTGCCATGCACATACTCATCCAGCTCGTTAGGGATAAGTTTTTGCCTAATATCTTCCGTATCGGGAACGTAAGCATTGTATTTATATATCAATTCATTGAAATCCCTGTGTTCACCTGACCGGATGTACAGTTCTTCTTCCTTGTCCAACTGCAGGAATGTCTCTTGCTCTACAGCAACCTTCATGACTTGCCTGAACAGATTGGTAATATAGTGCATGTAGAGCGAAGCTTCCTGTCTCATCAGAAGAAGCAAGTCTGCATCCAGTATTTTGCCGATGTATTTTTTGCTTTCCTGCAAACTCAACTCATTGAATTTCATTAAGTATCTGAACGCCCAACTTGCATCATATTCGATGAAGCACTCCAATGGATCGGCATAGAGCGCTTGGTCGTACCAATAGATCCTGCACCGAAAATCCTGCCTAATAATACGATTTCTGAAAAATGTGATATGAATGTGTCCGATCTTTCCTTTACGTCCCAACCTTTGCATTTGCAATGCTTTGGAGCAACCCTCTGTAAATACGTGCAAAGCATGCTTGTGCAACTCCTCCAGATGTACTTCCAAGCTCTGATGCAAATCGCCAATACAATTTGCTCTGAATGGCGGAACCCATTGCTGACGAAGTTCATTCAAAGCTTCCGTCCGTTTCATGACATCCATCACCTCCTGCGAACAATAAAAGATGGTCTGATTTTACGCTTAGCTATTGGTGAACACCTCTGTGCCAGCCATTGTTGCGTTACCCGACTCATCCAGTGTGATTTTCCCGCCTTTGTCGCTACTTATTACAATTTGGTCCTGGGCCGTCAAAAGCAGTGTCTTTTCAGCACGGATACGAACATTTTCCTGTGAATGAAGAGAGACTTCCTTTTGTCCCATAATGGTTACTGCACCGTTAGACTCCAACATAATAATGGATTTACCGTTGTTAGCAGATATTTGAACGTTATCTGGCGTGAGTTTAACTTCCATTCCTGCAGGATTGCGGAAATAACGTACGTTCGGATCGGACATGCGATCACCGGAGGAAGAAGCACTTGATCCGCCACCGCTTCCAGAGGAAAGCATCGCCCCGCCCTGGTTCCCGGTGCTTACAGCAACCGGCTGAGATAGTGCCGTTTCCTCCGAATAGGTATTAACAGAGCTGATGGCATAAGCCTCGGTTTCTCGGGAGCTCGGAAAATGCACCCGGACACTATCCCCCTTCTCTGGCATGCAGTACCATCCACTACCATCTTCTGAAGCGTAAGAAGTAGCATACGGGAAGGAATAGGCCGTACTCTCTTGACCTTGTTCATCAATCTCCAAATGTACTTTGACGGTGTCTCGTTGAATGGCAAGAACACGTCCTCCAATGGAAGCGCCGCGCATACTGTCATTGTAGAGAGCAGCTTTATTCATACCTTTGCGGCTCGTTATTGTATAACGGTGCACAAGGAGACCTTTTTCCATGCTAGATGTACATTTTTGAATGCAATAAGGGCGCCCCTTGAACCGGATCACATCGCCCAGATTCAAGACGCGATGCGTTGTCACTTCATAATGCACAAAATCGGATTCATGGACGAGGGACTGGCTGTTTCGGGATTGATACAGGTAGGAGGATAGATCTTTTTTGACGACATAGTTATAATTCTCTAGATGCTCATCCGTGTCATCGTCGGGCACACCGAAGTAAATCTTCACGCTGTCCAGATGTGCTGCCGGTAATAGTACCGTATTCATACGGGCAGCCATCCGTTTCAGGAAAGTCCAGTCTGTTTCATAATATTGAAGAACAAACTTGCCGATGCTATCATCACGTCCGACAGCGTATATGACGTCATATCCTTTATGGCTTTTTCCGACTTCTTTAGCCAACGCATTATAATTAAGTGAAGGATTCTGAAATGAACGAGTATTGCGTTTGAGATCGAGCATGTACGAATACGTATGGGCTTCTGCTTGTAAATAGTAAACATCCTGTACCTTGCGCATTTCCAACATGGTGATTAATCCACAGAACAACTTTTTGGTATTACCATTTGACATGACCTGCAACACATTCACCGGAGTAAGAGATTGCACAGTCTGCATATACTCATCATGTTGCTCTTTAGTGATCGTTCCGGATAGAGATATCTTGCCATGCTCGTTCACCATTTGTTCGATCGAGAACTGTTCCAATCTTATCTGGTCAAACGGAGTGATTTTTATGTTTTCGTAAGTCAAAGCTTCTGAGCTCATAAATCTGTCACCTCCAGCGAAGATATCATACCTGTAATCACCGGTTTCCAATGACTCCATCGGTCCAAATTACCGTTTACATTAAAAATGAGCTGATAATCGCCTTTTTCTATAAAAGCTTGATAGTTGAATACGTGCCCATTGGCCACGGAACTGCTAAACACACAATACCTGGTTTGCAAGTCACACGGAACAACATTCCCGTCCTCCATCCAATTCATGCCCAGTTCCATGGATCGAAACTGTTGCTGCATAATCTCTTTGAATTGCCCCATCGACATGGCTTTTACAGGTTTGATCCATTGCATCATCAAGTTCATTTCAAGCTTCTCGTTACTATAGACCAGATGTTCTGACGTTCCCAAGGTCTGCACGAATTCTTGAGGCAACCTGATGCAAATGCCCGTGCGCATAAGGCTTGTTTTATCAAAAGATACCTCCGTTCCTTCCACTATGAGCGTCCCTTTTAGAATACCTTCCATAATTTCTTGCGGGGATGGAGTTTCCTCCAGTTCAGGATGCTCTCTCAAGTTCTGGTGAATCGTATTTCCTTGTTTTTTCTCCCGCTCTTCCAGTCTTCGCTGCTTTTCAAGCTTGGCTATCTCCTCATCCAGATAAGACAAAACCTCCGCCTCCCTTCCGTAAGTAAATCAATCTACAATCATTCTTCCTTTGCGGCCATTGGCCCATGGCACTGCCGTCTTCGTATTACGACCTGACTCATCCAATATCATGGACAGTTGCCTATGCAGCTGAACATTCGAATAATCCTCGCAATTCATTCCGGTTTTGAGATAGATATACTGCTCAACTACTTGACGGGATACCCTTTCCGAATTCAAGCAGGTGAACGAAAAAACATGATCCTGGACATCTCCTGAACGAAATTGCAACATCTCATAGGCAAAAAAACGCAGGATATCCGGTCTCAGCGTAGGTGTTGAAATTGCGGAGTAAGGAGCATGTAGATCGCACCATGTATTAAATTCAGTATTCATATCCGCAAAATCTTGATAATCAGATCGAAGAACAGCACCCGGCTTTAACTTGAATCTTCCCAATTCCACCTCATCAAGCCCCAATGACTCTTCGCCCTCCAATACAATTTCGGCATGATGTGCCGTAAAATCGGGCCTTCGGGTCGGTTCAAGAAAAATCATTTTCAATACGGCCACCCGGCCAGTAGCCATATATGGAACCGAAAAATCATCTTCAAGCAAGTAAAGGCGCCCGGCATGTTTGAGTATACCTTTACCCACAATAAGAACCTGATCTTCCACGCTTACCTTTAATCCTGTCAATATCCCATCCGAATAATCTTCGAATCGAACATCTAGAAAAGTCCGTGGAAAATCCCTAAGATTCTCTAACATTTCGGTACGTAGAATGCGCCCCTTCTCAAATCGTGGAACGATGTGTACCAGCATAGCCATCCCCCTCTCTCTCTTTGCTTCAAACAAGCAAATCACTTTGTGCCATCGAAGAAATCAAGTTCGGATGATTCCAGTTCGAAGGGAAAAAACTTTTTGGGACCTAAGTAGAGCTGCTCTTCATTTCGTGATACGGGGACGACGACAAATCCCCAATGCTGTTCCCCGGTAAAGACAAAAAACCTGGTTTCGCCATTACTAATCGAGTCGGTGTCGTCTTGCAGGATAAACCTTCCGAACTTCACTGCGATCTCTTTATAAGACTTGATCTCATATGCGGCTAGTTGATTGTGATATACATAGCGTCCCCGTTGTTTTCCATCGATTGAAGTAAGATAAAATTCGATCTCTGAAGCATGAGAAGGGCGGGATATGAATCCGGAGATTTTCTTTTCATTCAAGCCTTCAATGAGATTCTTCTCCGATCCCGAGTGAGTTAAGGAACTGATCGTATACGGAATTACTGGAGATTGATGCGTAATCTGTGGATCAATCATCCCCATCTTTTTTGAATTCAGATAGCGAATAGCTCCCTTAAGACATGCCATTTTTAATTCTGGTGTTTTCTGGCTTACTTCAGCCTTTTGCTTAAATTCAATGCTTTTCCCCGGGACGAATTCTTTTAGCGCCTCGCGAAACAGATCAATTCGGCAAGACTGCCCTGTAAGCTTGATAATCGAATAATCTTGCAAGCGTCCATTATGATAGAATTCATCCAGAAATTTGCGAACAATATTATAGATATCCGCTTTAAGCAATTGATGAATCTCCCTAATATTGAACACAACTCCTGGAAGATGATGCTCATCCCTGAAACGGCCATTTTCAACAACAGATATCAGCCATCGATCCATTACCTCGATATTTAGATCCGTTTCTGTAGCGGTGCCACGCTCGGATTCAAATTTGCTGCGCAATATGCCTGTTCGATGAAAAAATTCCTTTTTCATGTTTTCTGCAGCACCCCACAGAAGGTGAAAATTATTCAAAACCCTCTGATATTCTTCACGTGTCGCGCTCTCATAGTTCTTAAATGCGGTCGGCAGAATTTGTCCAGCCTCTAAATACCGTTTTTCCAATCTTTCGTAAACCGCATCTACTCCAAATTCATCAACATGTCGATACAAATCTCCTCCAGGTATGCTGATTAATGTATCAATATCCGTATCGGAGTAACGTCCATCCGTTGCATAATAATCTGCAAACACAACTTTCATGAATTGCATGATCCGGTAAGTTAGATTATTACCTCCAAAGTTCATATCCCCGTTTTCAAAGTTTGTATGGATATCGAGTTTGTAGGCTATCCTCCCATCCTCAATCCGAAAGCGGCACGAAGATAGATCCGTTGTTCCTCCCCCGCAATCCATGACAAGCGCCTGATATTCTTCACCGTCTGCAAAAGCTCCTCGATCCATCTGATCAGCCAGTGTATTATACAGAACAGCCAGACCTTCATCCAAAACCTGATCTTCAACGATTTTGTAATCGGGAAGAACATGTTTGAACATCTCAATGAACTGTACCTGCAGTTTGGCCGGAGCGGTAAAATGAAGATTCTTGAATCGGCATTTGAATTGCTGTTCTGCTGTACCTATCACATAACGGAGGAAGCCTCCGAGAATTTCACCGCGATCAACAACGGCTGTATTCCCTACAGAATCGATGATCTCTTCTTTGGCTTCATAGTTATTGATCCACCTTTTTATTCCACGGAAAACACTCGCCCGCGTTCCTCCAAATTCGTGATCTCCTAGTGCTTCTTCACCATAAGAATAGACAACATGTTGCGAACTGGAGCACTCCACAATACGAACTGCCGTTGGTAATACTTCTGTCCATTCCTGTCCCTTTCGCTGCGGAAACGAAACATAGTTGATTGAATTGATTTGAACTGAAGAATGAACGCCTCTCTCCGGCTTCGAAACATATTCATCATCTAAGTATGCTCCAGCTGTTGTATTGGATGTCCCAAAATCAATTGCAAGTACCGCCTCTGTTGTTTCCGTATCCCTTATGACTAATTCGGAGACGGGAACACAGGCAGCCTGAAATTTCAATGGAAGCATGGGCCGATCATTGTAATATGCATGATAGAAATAATCTGAATCTTGTTTTTTTAAGAACAACAAACGATAGTCCCGATTGGATGTTTCCCTTAGATCTGTATCTTCATCACGCGATAAATAGAAGCATCCTTGGCGATTCTCATCTTTGAGAATATTCATGATGCCGCACAACTGCCCACTCCCGTTTACCAATAAAACATTGGAATTATTGAGCCACACTTCATCGGATTGGATCAGATAACGATCATTCTTGCCCGTTCGCACGCCCTGATATAAAGTAATTCTGGCGGGAACACGAATCGTCGCTTCCTTCGGCCTTTGGTCCTTCCAATATTGTTGCAGAATGGTTTCGATTCTTTCGAAACCGCCATCGTGATGACGTGTAATTAAAAAGTTTTCCTCGTCACTCCTGAATTTTAAAATTAGGCTGATGAGTGAATTCCGATCCAGACGGTTGGCCAAACCTTCTACAAGACGCTGCTTATGACATATTTCTTTCAACTGGAAAGTTGTCATTTGTTCAAGCTCCACTCTTGCATATCTGGTTGCGAATGGACTACTTTTATCATCTGTGTCCGGTTGATGCAGCCTATACTTATAAGGTCCGTTCATCATTCACGTTTCCTTTCATTCAACGAGGTACCACTTTTTTCAACCCACTTAGTAGAGGGCTATTCCTTCAATCCTCATGGTGGTTTCCTCTTCTAAAATCCCAAAATGATGACTCCAATAGATCTCGATCGTGAAATCGAGTGGTAAAAATAATCCCATAATCAAATCGACTTTGGAATTGGTATCATCTGTTTTCTTCTGCCCCATATAAATCAGTAATTCATTTTTTTCTTCGCAATTAGCGTAAATAATGGATTTTTTAAATATCTTGCTCATGGTCTGTTTCAGGAAATGAATCAATTCTCCTGTTTCGTAAACCATCAACAATCCCTCGCAGATCTTGTCCTGCTCCTCTCTATTCAGATCTTTAAAAGTGGATGCAATTCTGCCTCCATACACGCCATCACATATATCCCTCTTTAGAAAACGAATATAATACTCACGTTTGTTCATTCCCTGATGTAAATCAATCGTTCCCAAGAAGTGAAAAAGGATATCAAAAAGATTCTCCCTCAGCTCGTAAACTTCTTCATCATCCGGAAGAAAGAGATTCTTGAATATGGAGTAAAATCGATAATAAGGATTCACTTCGATGGTCTGATCGATTTCTCGCACATTCAGATCTTCCAAACTGAGCTCCATATATGGCGAGTAGTTCTCCGCGGGTGCAAACTTTATGCTACTTGCATCCATGCCCTTCAACTGTGAATTCAACATGACATCCCATATATAGTTCACAGATATGCACCTTCACATCTGTAATCGGGAAAATACCTCTGGATTTCGGCAACAATATAACTTAATACATCCACCTCTAAAAATTTCGGTATTCTTTCCCTGCCGCCTGCCTCAAATCTAAAACCCAGTTTCATGACCGGCTTACCATGATCGGTTCGTATACCGTCACTCACAAATGAATTTAATGAATAGGTCAAGGAAGATGTATCACCCAACATTTGACCGTTTTTTACTGGATCCAAAATTTGAATTTCGACCAATTCAATTCCTTCAGCTGCTTCAAGAGAACTAACAATTCGCAGAATCTCTGCCTTAGAGCGAATGATTTGTCCCTTGTTTTCGGCTAAACGGACAGTGAACTGTTCCTTACGCCGATTTGAAAATGTCGAATACGGGAAATGAGTCAAATTCGTCAAAGAAGGTTTAATGATTTTCACAAGCCCCCATTCACCTGATTCATTGCGGGGAGTTACGATAACTAATCGTTCCTCGGATCGCAAAATATATCTAACATCCGCTTCGCTGGCATCGACCAAATATCCATGTTCAATTCCTTCTTGTCGTAAAGAAAGTGTATGTTCAAAATTAATTCGGTCTATGGCCGGCATCGGGAAACCTGTATTACGTTGACTTATTCGTTCCAAATTCCACAACGGAATAACGCCTGAACGTTTATAGACGTCATACTCCTCCAGTGACAAAACAATTTCTTTTACCTCTTCATGTATGGCAGGTTCTCCTTCTCCTCCAACAAGCACACAATTCACAAACTTATAAATATACGGGAGATTAATCGTCCGCCAGTTCATCCCGTTCAACATAAACGAATGATAGAGCTTCTCTATTTCGTTTATGTACGATAGGTTTTGTTTTAACTTAAAAAATAACGGATACTCGCCTGCATTCGTAATCATGGTGCCCTTAAATATCCGTTCACTTGAAAGTAAATCCCAAATCTGCTGGGTACCCATTTCCAAAAACAAGGAGAATAAAGGAATTTCCCCTCCATTACGTACAAGTTCTGCAACACCACTGATATCTAGAACTTGATTGTTCAAATCGGAACTTAACATCGGTCGGAGAAATTCATGGATGGGATCATAATCTTCCCGGTCAATTAATGTGATGTGGAGTTCATACTTTCTCTCCTGATTCTTCACCTCGTCAAACACCCGTTGCTCGATCTGTTTGTTTAGCGTCTCCTGATACTCCACCAGATTAAGAAAAACACCTGTCATGAGGTCTTTGAGTATGCGACGTTGTTCCAGATCCTCCATCTTGTTTAGACGGTCACGAATAATATCTTTCATCACGAATCTCCTCCTTCCGTTGCTTCCTGTTCATTCGCTTCAGCCTCGGTGGTGTCGGTGCTTCCTTTAGCCTTTGAGGCGGAATTAATGCTAGCATTGCTTGTCGTTTTCTCCGAAGAAGACCCGGAGCCAGAAGCATCCGCAGCCCCACTTCCGGCCGAAGAGGAATTACCCGTGGAAGAAGTGCTTCCCACTGAATTGCCTACGCTCATTCCTCCCGCATTCCCGGTCCAGTCCGAGTTCAAACCAGACGTATCTGTTGTTCCTAACCCTGCCGCATCCTGAGTAAGATCAACCGCCGGTACAGGCGGATTCAGTTTCTCATCCAGCTTATTTATTTTCCGCTCCATAGCCAGCACGCGTTCCAACATATCGATCTCCTGATAAATTTCCTGTGCCGATGCATAGGCATCCATGGCGCCACTATAATCTCCGGCTTCATTGAAGCGGTCACCCTTCTGTTCCAGCGTATCGGCCTGAAGTTGTCTGGATTGGCGCTTGATATCCGCCCGTTTGGTTTCGGCCGTCTCCAGTTTGGTGGCAACTTCCTTCAGAGCTTCCTTATATGCTGTTTCCGTAGCCGCTGTTCTGGCCCTTTTATACAAAATGATTGCTCCACTGTAGTCTCCGTTCTGGAGTTTCAGATCCCCCTCGGTGATCCAGTCTTGTACTTGCTGAAAGGTGGTCATCTGTTCCAAACGTTCCTGAATGACTTCACGGTTGAACATATTGTAGGACTCAGACAATTCCAGTGCTTTGGTGTAACTGGCGGTTGCCTTGGGAATATCCCCTTCTTTCAGATGAGCCTCGCCGTCAACCAATGTCTGAGCAACAGCCATCTTCGAAGTCAGCAACTTTTTGTGCACAGGGTCCTTTACTTTGATCGAATTGTTGCGAGCAAGACTGTAATCTGAGACGGCCTTGGCGTACTCCTGTTCCTTCACGTACTGGTCAGCGTTCTGTTCGTATTGCAGCATATCTACGACCAGCTCGGCTTTTTTGGCTGCGCTTTTCACCGCGTAGAATATGCCGGCTCCTCCAAAAATCAGGAGCATAATCAACATGATGGCAATCCGTTTAATCCACTTCTTACGGTTCTTGGGTTCTTCATGAAAAATCTTGTTCACATAGATGGCTGCCGCACTATAATTCTCGATTCGTGAACGTTGCTTGCTGAGCATCACTTCTTCCAACGTGTCGGCCAGCGCCTGCGGGTCATTGGCACCTTCCACCGCATCAATCATCTCGGCATCCTGCACGCCTTCCCATAATCCAGGGGTGCATAGAACAAGCACATCACCATCGGCAAGCTTGACCTTATCGGATACATACGGTTTGATCATGCCAGGTTTGCCCGCGTATTCATTCAGATTGCCGCGTTCATCATGCTGATCCACACGATCCTCTGCAATCTGACCTTCCGCTGCCAGTTGGGCGGCTACGCTGTGATCTTTGCTTTTTAATGCAAGTCTATTTCCCCGGAAATGATACAAGCGGCTATGTCCGGCCGATGCCCACACCATGCGTGTATAATCCGTTACAACAATAACGAATCCCGCTTTGAGCCTGACCCGGCGGCTTTCATACTGCAACCATTCATGTGCGATCTTGATATATTCCGTCAGTCTGCGCTTGGACATGGTTGGCTTTTCCAAAAAGGATTCCAGAATGGTCTGTACTGTGATCTGTGCACTATTCACTTCCGTATCGGTGTCCAGGCCATCTGCAATGACATAACAAGCCCAGTCTTCCAGTTCAACGCAGCCGTAGAAATCCCGATTTTTCAGGAAAGACCCCGCCTCTGAGACAAAAGCCGTCTTGAATTCACTGTTCTCCTTCCTCATCCGTCTCCCCATTTCCCGTCCCTGTGCGTTGCCCGATCTGTTACCATCCTTGCTCCAAAATGATAATCGTGGCGTTATCCTGATGCACGAGCTGTTTTTCTTCAATCAAATCAATGATGGCCTGGGCTGCATCAAATGGCGGAATATCTTGCGCCAGAATGGTCTCCAGTTCCATCTCCGTGAGGGAGTTGTATACCCCGTCACTGCATAACACAATCTTGTCCGCCGGCTGCAGTGCAAACGGCTCGTCCGCGATTTCCATTTGTTTAAAATGGTCGTACCCCAAATAGTTGACCAGCCTTTTGCGCTGCGGATTGTCAAGTGCCTCCTGCTCTGAGATCTCTCCAGACATATACTGTTCTTCAAGTTGACTTTCCAGTGTATGCTTATGATTGATGGCAAGCAGCTCTCCATTGCGAAACACGGCCAAGATGCTGTCTCCTACCGCACCCCAATACAAATCCCTGCCCTTGATCATGGCAGACACCAACGTTGTTCCTCCGGGAACGCCCAGCAAATTCCGAAGGATGGCCTGATTTGCCGCATGGGAAGAAGCATCCCAAAACTCTTCCGGATCAGGAAACCGCTCCAACTCTTCAAACTCCCGGATAAATGTTTCCACGGCAGTCGTACTTGCCACTTTTCCACCGGACAATCCACTGATCCCATCGGCAAGTACAGCAAGTACACCATGTGGCTGCACGGCACAGGCAAAATAATCGTCCTGTTCATTGCGAGCACCAATGGTCTGTCCATTGCCAATCTGAACTCCAACCGGTCTATCGTCACGCTGCCTTACCGGAATGCGGCTTCGTGCGAATAACAGCAACCAAATCAACAAACAGCCACCCGCAAGAACCCAGTAGGGCGTTAGCTCCTTGTCGTTCCACAAAATCATGAAGGTGTTCACTGTTGCTCCCATTCAAAGTGCACACCGCACAATGGAATGAAAATGAATTTGCTGCGTCCCAATTGAATAACATCGTAGGCAGCCAGTTCCACCGGAGAATAGACCGCTTCATTGTTGTGATATGCGAGGCCAGAAGCATCGCCGGGCAGCAAATAAAAATTCCGCTTTTTGGGATCGTACACAATCACCGCGTGATTACGCCGAGAAATGGTGTTATCCCCGAGGATGCGAACATGCATCTCTTCCGAACGTCCAATAAAGTTCTTTTCAGCCATTATTCGATAATCCTGGCCCATCTGCGGACCCTCGATGCACACCATCCATCCCGTTACCGGTTCAATTCCTGTCGTTTCGCCCAGGTATGGCATCGTTCTGTCATCCTCTGCCGTACGAGGTGCGCGTGGGATTGCTCCCGCTGCCTCACCATTACTGGTAGCTGGCGATTCAACGGCCAGATTGCAATATGGACACGTATTGCCGTGCCGTCTCGTGCTGAACATATGTCCGTTTCCACATCTAGTCAGACTCATTTCGTTTCATTCCCCCGTAAGCTTGTATGATGTACGCCAACGTTATTTCACCAAAATGCGGGTATTGGCAATATAAATTAAGTCCCCTGCCTCAATCTGGCTGGGTTCTTCGATTTCCAATTTGGATGCTCTGCTTTGATTTCCTTTACGTACACCAACCCCACTGGCCGAGTCGATATCCTCGATAAACCATTGACCCGAGGCTTTGTTCAATACAGCGTGTTGCGAGCTAATGAGAGACGCATAGGGTGTGTCGGAGAGATCGATGTCAGCCTCGCTGTTCTTCGAACTTTTCCCGATCAAAACACTCGTTTCGCCCTGAATATACCATTCCTTCACACTTGTGCCGTCGTCGTCCAGGAGGACGAGCTTAACAACACGTGAAGACAATTTCTTCTTTTCCGCCTTGGTGGCTGGCTTGTATTTAAAATACAGGTATGCTCCTCCAGAGAGGACCACGATAATTCCAGTTACCCATTGGGCACTCATATCCCGGTTGATGATAAATATGTAATACAGCACGGCTAACGAAATCATGGCGACGCAAGCGTCAAGCCCCATCGTCAATACCGACCTTCCTCGTTTCACTTCCATAACCTCCGCCTGAACCGGCATGATCCATAACGAGCTACCGGTCTACTTTTTTCGAATTCCGAAATATCGGTCAAACATGGCGGACATATCCATTCCTTTATTGGGACCGGCTTTGCCACCGTTTGGACTTTCCTTGCCTTTGGGGTGATAGCCAAAAAATTGTTCGAACTGTTCCTGCATCCGCGATGGATCCGTCCATACCTTCTCGGCATTTGCACTCCCGGACTTCGCATTGCCTTTACTGGATCTGGCTGTATCGGATGCTGAACCCTTCGCTTGACCTGTATTACGTCCAGTGCGAAGCTGCTGATCATATGCTGCTCTAAGCTCGGAATTTCCGAGTGTACTGTATGCCTCATGTACTTGCTTGAAACGCGCTTCTGCCTGTGCATCTCCCCCATTGACATCCGGGTGAAATTTCTTCGCCAATTGACGATAAGCCTTCTTGATCTGCTCCGGTGAAGCTTCACGTTCCACACCAAGCACGGCATAATAATCTTTCATGGTATTCTTTCCTGCCTCCCTGCCGTATTCGGGCGTAAATAAAGATTAAGGGGCACCAGGGCCCCTTAACTTGACAGCGTTGTTCTGGACTAAAACGAACTGGCCCAAGACAACAGTTGTTCCCTTTTATACAGGGAAGCCGCCCTCAATTTTAGTGAATTCAGTTTTATCTTTTTTCTGTTTGATGAACAGGCTGAATTCACCTACGCCTTCGGTATCACCGAAACGCTCTGTGTAATCCACAACAAATGCGTTAGGCAAGTAAATTTTGCGTACCACTTGATCTGCTGCAACCACTTCCAGGGTTACTTTGCGGTAGCAATCCGCTTTTTCAGCAGGCACGAGGGACCACAAAGCAAGTTTCATCGTGTCATCTGCATTGTCACCGTCGGTTGCAGTGATAATTTTGCCGCTGATGCGAAGTGTTGCGCCTACATCTGTGGATCTAGCGTTGGAATCATCTGGTGTATCCGTGTCATACACAACTGTACGGATATTATCCATTCCCAATTCGATTGTTTCTGCGCCTTCTACTTTCAATACAAAACCCATTAATAAAAACCTCCTTAAGATTAGGAAAAAATGTGCCCGGTATGCTCTCCCTCTCGGGAGAGGTACCGGAATATATGTATAAAGGCAAGACGATGTAGTCTGCCTCTAACACCAAAATAAATGTCTATAATACGTTGTTTGATGAATCATATTTAATAATCAGACTTGTTCCAATGGTTTTCTTACACTTTCATCGCACTGGTGCCTTTGGTAATCATGACCTCCAGGTTCTTCACGTTGCCGTTGAATACCAGGTCAATGTGGCACATGTTGCTCTTTTCATCGATGATAAAGCTCATGTCGTCGCCTTCCTGAATGATCGAATTGATCGACCCTCGAGTTCCCAGCCACCGGCTCTTCTGACTGCTCGGATTGTTGCTGAAGAATTTGACGATATTTTCATGCTTGAAATCACCGGTTTGGAAACGGAGCAAGCGCTCAATGTAAGTACTAACAAGTGTTTTGTACAAGGAATCGAAACCATCTTCGGACATCGCCATGCTTCTCGCTTTATAGACCGTGATCCGTTTGATGTCGCTATCCTGGATTTGGGCATTTTCCGATGAGAAAATAAATCCAAAGTTTTTTCGGTTAATCAAATCCTTGATGGTATTTGTAAATCCGGAAATTTCTTTGGTCATCGTTGTTACAACACGCAAGCTGTTGTCCCCTGCCTCAATGTCAAAACGCACACCTGGATAATCACGGTTGACGTTCTTGAAAGCCCCTTTCAGGTATTCCGGACACTGATACGCAGCAACAATCCCTGCAGATACATAGGACGCTCCAACATACACGCCTTCAATCCACAGTTTCAGTATGTCTTCCTTCTCCTTGGAAAGTTCCACACCATTCTCCGTCTGAAGCATGCGACTGTCGATAACGACACCCGACTTCTCCTTGGGAATAATCGTGAAGTTTGGAGCACTCGGAATGGCAAACTCGCTGTATTCCTTACGGGTCAACACCGAACATTTATCGATATACTTATCAATACCTGCGGTAGCCATGCTGCTGAACGTGGTTTCTTCCCCGGATTCAAAGCTGAAGAACACCTGCACCTTGTAATCCTTAACGACCTGAAGAAGCATTGCCAGAGATTCCATGCTGTTTCCGTCTTGTTTAACCACTTTCTCGTTACCACGGAAACGGGCACGGCTGACTTTGACTTGGCCTGTATTTTCCAGTTCTACGGAAGGAACGATACCGAACCAGATCGTATCGGTAAAATCATTCTTCGCGTTGACAGTGTTGAGATATGTCTCAAGCCGCGGAATATTACTGCTCTTGACGAGCATATCCAGTTTGGCATTTGAGATCAGCATGGAAGGAAGCATGCCTTTGTTCTTAATCGCATATTGGTCAAAGAACATTTTGACACCCAATATTTTCTCGACCAACGGTTTTACCGTTTTCACAAAATCATCCTTGGCGTTTTTGTAAAACTCCAGGTATGTATTGTAATTCTGCACTTCAACAGCAGTATCCACTTCAGACTGTACCGCAGGAAGCGGGCAGAATGTGCGGACCACCAGATCCTGTACATACGGCGAAGGTGTCTCGGAAAGTGAATCGTAATCTTCGGCAAATACTTGCGTCAAATCAGTGCTTGTCGCTTCATCAAGAAGCATCAGCTCGTTGTTATCACTCTTCGGAGCTTCGATAATTTTCAATTCTCCGCTCTCACCAATCGTAAGTTGCCCTACCTGAATCGCTTCTGAAGAAGTTTCTTCTTGTGCACGGCCCAGCAACAAACGGGTCTTAATATCTTCAATGGCGAGTGGAAGCATGGCCATGACATTGTTATAGTTCCGGCTTGCATCTTCAAACATGACGTTCAGCTTATCTCCGATATCCAGCTTCTTCGGATCGCCGTCATCCAGCTTCTCATGCTGGCCATACATGTAATGGATTTCCTTCCGGACCTGACGAATGTCATCCATAACTTTTTTCGGTGAAATCATATCAAGGAGATTTTCAAACTTGAAATCAACGTTCGTAATACCTTGACTGCGCTTGGTATCAATCAGGGTGAACAGCATTCTCAGAAAGTCGTTACTATGGTCGATCTTGATCTCCGAGATAGCTTCGTCCGGGATACCTTCCGGCTTTTTAAGCGTATACATGACTTTCTGGTTTACCGCATTGAAAAAGGAGTACACGCTAGGTGAGAACTTGTCCAGGAACTCATCGAAGCTACGAACAAGCAGATGTTCGTTAATCTCCTTGATCTTATCGTCACTCAGACTGTCGATGCCCTTCACATCACCAACAATGGTGATCAAGTCCAACTTCTCGGGATTGATTTCTTCAAAAAGCATCGTTCGGTTCGTTTGATTAATAATGTCCATTCAGGCAACATCCGCCAAGATGATGATTCATGCGGGCGAATGCTTCCCCCCCTCCATCAATTTTTGACACTCCGCACGTCTCTATCAGCCTTCGGTCATGATTCAGGAGAATCACTACTCCCAGCAAACACAAGACCAATAGAACGAGCTGTCAACATACGACTGGAACTTATGTACCAGATTATGCCGTTTGCTTTGGAGATTTATGGAATTCATCTTAATCATCAGCGATATGCTTTGTCAATATTACCCACTATAGGTCTAAAAGCTCATTTTACAACCTTCGATATACCTATAGAACTAATTTTTGGAATTCGCTTCACTTCCTTACGGATCATGCCGATGATATAGAATATCCTATAATTTGGATTAAGTTGAATGATTTAAGACTAGTGGGGTTTTCCCCCTAATCAAGAGTAAAAATACTGAAAGTATGCGGTGTTGCATTATTCTCAATTAATGAAAACTACGCATAACGGCGTGATATCGTGATTAAGCAAAAGTTTTTAAAAAAAATTTAATATTCCCCAAAAAGTGTACCGAAGTTTTCAAACCAGAAAGGAGATTCGAAGCCTCACATGATATTAATTAAATGCAAAAAAATACTGCTTTCCCTATTGGTGATTAGCATTTTGATTCCTGGAGGGAACATTGGCAGCATGTACGCGGAATCATCTGTCAAGACCCACGCGTATGAAGGGCTCGATGCCATGTTTGTCCTGGATGTTAGCTACTCTATGAATGAGACCGACAAAGATCGCATCGCCGAAGAAGTTATACATATGTTTATGGATATGAGTAGTGGACCTAAGACCCGATTGGGATTCGTAGCTTATAATGATCAAATCACTTCATCCGTACCTCTAATGGATATATCATCCTCTGGGGCACGAAATAACCTTCGTAATCGTGTTGATGGCTTAAAACGCTCAGGGTATACAGATCTTGGACTTGGCTTGCGCCGAGGTGCGAGCTTGCTTGAACAGTCCCATACGGACAAACGAAAGCCATTTATGATTTTGCTCTCTGATGGGGAAACGGATTTGCGTGGCTCGTCGAGCAGAACACCAGCTGATTCATCCAAAGATGTAGACAAGGTGATTGAGATGGCTCAAAAAGCTAATTATCCAATCTATACCGTCGGACTAAACCGCGATGGTACGGTTAACCCCGCTGAACTAGAGCGGATTGCTCAGGAGACGGGTGGATCTTCCTTTATCACGGGAAGTGCAGACGACTTGCCTGAAATTTTCAACCGGATTTTTGCAGATCAGATTCAATCTGTTCTTGTATCTGTGGCGGCAGTAACAGCAACAGGGGCAATGCAGGAGGTAACTGTGGACATCCCCAATTCAAGCATGGCGGATGCCAACATTATCATGCTCTCTGATCATGCTGTCTCTGAAGCGCAGCTGTATTATCAGTCCAGCAATGTCAGCTTCATCCGATCTGATAAATATGCTCTAATGAAGATCATTCGTCCGGTCAAAGGACAATTCAAGCTGAAATTCAAGGGGCGCAGCGGAGATTTAGTGAAGATCAACCTACTTGGAAACTACAACGTGTCTGCGGTTGCACATATGGCAACGGAACAGCCAGTAAAGGGGAAAAGCATCACATTTGAAGCCTCTCTCTACGATCAGGCTGTGGACCCTAAACCCATTCAGGATTTGAATGTTTACAAGGGACTTGAAGCAGAACTCATTGTGACCCCGTCTGATGGAAAAACAGAGCATATCCCTTTGACCAATACAGGCAGCGGATTTACGGGAAAATACACTTTTCCAAAATCGGATCTATATACATGGGGTCTTCGAATTGATGGTCCTGACTTTTATCGGGAAATCACTCCCGTTGACGTAGATATTACGAATCAGGCCCCTGTAGCTACCGGGAAGTCCATGGTGTTATCCAAAGACGATAGCAATACAGAGGTTGACCTAAGCAACTATTTTAAGGATGCCAATAATGATCCATTAACGTATGCCCTCACAGAAGGTGGGAGTAAGCACAAACTCGGAGATGCTGTCATTGAAGGCAATATACTGCGTTGGTCTTCTCTTCACACCGGTAGTTCATCTATCAAGGTGACCGCAACGGATTCCGAAGGCGCGAGTGTAACCGCAGACATCCAGTTGAAAATTCATTCTTTACGTGAAAAGATACTGCTATATACGGGACTCGGTCTCCTCGCAGCCGGTGGCATCTTCGCCCTGTATTGGTTTGTACTGAAACCAAAACCTGTATTTCGCGGAAGATTGGAAGGATACTTCTTGGCCACTGCAAACGGAGAAGATATTCCCGTGACGAATTGGCCACTGACTTCATTGGAGCGACGGAAAGTAAGTCTCAGTGAACTATTTGATCGTATGGACATTGGGGTTAAGGTACCGGAGTCGGGACGAATTTGGCTGGAGGCTGGTAAAAAGGAAACGTTATTGGTACGGCATGACACGAACTGCACAGTCGTCCGGGGACGAACACCAGTGAAACCCAGACATACAGAAGCTCTGGAGTATAATGAAAAGTTGTATATTACGTTTGAAGATGGTGTCACGGAGATTGAAATTCGATACAAAGCCATCAAACCAAGTACTAATATCTATGTAGGACAAAAGAAAGATCCACAGCAGGCCATGGGATAATCATCGCAGTGTTGATGAGAACGATCATCTGCAATGACACTATTGTAAAAACAGATGCACAAAGAGAATTAATCGACTTATAGAAAATGATTCCTGTTCAGAACAGGAATCATTTTTTTATCCCTTGGGTATCTCTAGTGCTTATGAGTTGTGAAGATAGCAACGTTCATAAAAGTCTATCTAACACTCCCCTGCCAGCTCCGCATCTGTCCAATGAAGCTGAACACCCTGGCGAATCAGCTGTTCCTGATAGTCGTGAAGATGCTTCGCCGAAGCCCTCACCTCTGAGGGCTCTACTTGCTGTGCAATCGCATAAGCGGCAAGGGTTCCGGCAGCCTCGCCAATATTCCATTCGGTGGGATGCAAACGGTAACAACCGTTCGCAATCTGGGTCATGGAGATATTTTTGCAAGCCGGAAGCAAGTTCTTGACTCGCACCGGGATGAGTGCACCCAGTGGAATCTCATAGGGATGGTTCGGTATATAAAAAGTCCGCTGGCTCACGGTTGTTGGATGGAGATCCAGATGATAACTGCCGACACCCACACTATCCTCGTAACGTTTGGCTCCCTCTGCTCCGCGCAATGCCTTGCTCACATCCTGCTCGGTAATGGTATATACGCCTCGGATTCGCCGTGATTCCCGAATATACGGCGCTTTCGCGAGACCGTCTTCCGTACCGAGCACATCTCCACGCAGCCTTACTCCCGGATAACCCTTTCCGCCGTCCAGTCGGGGAGCTGCTGTCTGAAGCCAGTATACTAAGGAAAGAGTTAGTTGCCTCGCCGCTTCCAGATGCCGCTCGCGTTCCTCCGGCGATACGCCAATGATCGGCCCGGCGTAATAATCGTTCAGTGCCCAGTTGAGCAGCGTGACTTCACCATCATTCAGTGACTCTGCCCATATAGCCGGGTCAACGATCCGCCGATAATCCCACAGAGGGGTTATGCCCTGATCATTC
Source organism: Paenibacillus sp. ALJ109b (assembly GCF_010747435.1). Taxonomy (NCBI): domain Bacteria; kingdom Bacillati; phylum Bacillota; class Bacilli; order Caryophanales; family Paenibacillaceae; genus Paenibacillus; species Paenibacillus sp. ALJ109b. The sequence continues at coordinate 35,823 of NZ_JAAIFP010000033.1, read as the reverse complement.
GGGAACATCGTGAACTCTTTCAGCTTGGAGGTATCATTGGCATCCGAAGCGTACCAGCTCAGGATCGGATACAGTGAGAACGAGGGAACATACTGACGCCAGTAATCATAATCCCTCGGACGAGGGATCGTGAAGTCTCCTCCCGGCACATAATCCACTGCCGCCACATGGGTAATCGACTGCATGTCTAGCGGGTTCGCTTCATCCAGGGCATGTGGCTCACCCGTATCCCGCCGAGATTCCGCTCCACTTACATACTCTACTCCCGCAAGGGGAAGCAGATCACCGCATTCTGTAGCATCCAGATAATAGGCACCCTGGAGCTTAATTAATCCCCCATTTCGTTCTTCACGCACAGTCACGCCAGTCACCCGGTCGCCTGCTGTATCTACCTGAACTGGCACAGTATGATAGAGCACCTCGATTCGACCGGTGTTCACGTAAGGCGCAAGCATCTCATGCAAAACGGCAAGCGCGACCTTGGGCTCATGCGCCAAGCGACTCACCCAGCCATTACCGGGGTTAAGAACAGGATCGCTCTTGGCGACATCCGTAAGCGGGTAGTTCCGTCTGTAGTAATCTCTGACTCGGCTGCGAAACTCACGATACGATGTTGTACTGCCAGATTGTTCAATCCAGCGGTGCTCATCTGGCGGTACTGCCTGTGAGGTCAATTGACCGCCAAGCCAGTCCGTCTCTTCCGTCAAAAGTACCCGTAGCCCTGCCTTGGCTGCAGCCAGCGCAGCCGCAGTCCCGCCAAGACCACCGCCAATAATGACGATATCACTGTGTTTCTCCTGTTCAATCCCCATGCTTTGTCTCCTCCCTGTCACTGCCTTCAGACCAGCCAATGCCGTCCTTACGCAGGTGTTCCAAGGCCAGCTGCGCCGCCCCGATACAGCCTGCCCAGTTACCGAGTTCAGCCACTGCAACCCGGTCTGTCAACCCGACACTGGATAACTTAGCGGTCAGCATCGGCCACCATATACCCTGATCATGGGTCACACCGCCACCAAGAATAATCAATTCCGGATCTATCGAGGCAGATATATTCGCAATAACCACGGCCAAATCAGATATGTAACGCTCTAGAATGTACAACGCTATTGCTTCTCCCTGTCTTGCAGCGGTCATAATCTCTCGGCCGTGAGTATACGTGTTGTCCTTCTGTTCCTGCGCCAGCCGCATCAGTGCAGTACCGGAAATGTATTGCTCCACGCAGCCGCGTTTGCCACAATTGCAGGGCCGACCGTCAGGCACCAGCACACTGTGCCCCCAGTCCCCACCGCGCCAGTCTACTCCCCGTAACATCCTGCCACATGCCATATTGGCCCCACCGACCCCAGTTCCGAGTGTCAGCATAACCTGGTTCTGCTTACCGCGGCCGGTACCAAGCCACGCCTCGCCGAGCAGTGCAGCATTGGCGTCGTTATCAGCAGTTGAAGGCAGGCCAAATTCCGCTGTTGCCCACTGTGTCAGTGGCATTCCCTGCCAGCCAGGTAAATTGTTCGTTGCGTGGATCACTTCACCCGTTTCCACATTCACCCTTCCTGCCGAGGCAATACCCAGGGCCTTCACTTCTTCACAGCTAGACAACAGTTCACTTACTAACCCGTGCAGCTGGCCAAGTATAGCCTTCCGGCCCAACCGCGCCTCCGTTGCACATGTAGCCTCCACCAGAACGACTCCGGCTTCATTGACTACAAGCCCTTTAATGCCTGTGCCACCTACATCTACGCCAATGACCTGTGGCATTTGCTTTCCCCCTATTCACACAAACCCTTCAATAAATACGGTCGATAACGGCCCTGGCCGTTAATTCCTTCATCTTTTTAGTCTCTTCGCCATGCTCGCGCTCCAGTCCCTGGCAGAGCAAGTCGATAATAAACAGCTGAGAGATTTTAGCTCCTACAGAACCGCCTTCTAGGGGAGACTCCTTCCCCGCGGTCAAGAGCAAGATATCCGCAATAGAAGCAATGGGGGATTTGGCATAGTTCGTCATGGCAATCACCTTAGCACCGTTTTGTTTGGCCTTCATCAGCATATCGTTGGTATCCAGCGTACTGCCGGACACGCTGATGCCAAAAGCCACGTCACCTTCTCCCATCGTTACCGCCATCATGGACTGAATATGGCTGTCGGAATTCGCTTCCGCACGTCGGCCGATGCGCAGAAAACGGTTCTTGGCATCCATAGCGGTAATGCCTGACGAGCCCACGCCGAAGAATTGCACATATCGTGCGCTGTCCAGACACTTTACTGCCTGCTCCAACTGGCTACGATCCAGCATACCCAAGCTGGATTGCAGCACACCCACCATCGAGGCATATAAATGGTCGGCGTAATCGTCTTCTCCCTGCTCGCCGTCTGGCTGGTTCTGCCGTTTCGGCAGCCCTTGGGCCAGCATCAGCTTGAAATCCTGATAGCCTTTAAACCCGATTTTACGGCAGAATCTCATCACCGTGGTCTCTCCGGTACCAGCAAAATCAGCCAGCTCAGTCACAGAAAAATAGATTATATTATCCGGATTGTCCCGTACGCACCTGGCCACCTTCTGCTCCGACTTGGTCATGGAAGGATAATACGTATTAATTCGGTCATTCATCTCCATTACTCTTCATCCTCGCTTTTCTGGTCACTGCTGCGAACTGTCGGGTAATTAGCTGTGGCCGAGTTATTGCGGAGCCCACCACAACAGCGTATGCCCCCAGATCAAGCGCCTCTTCTACCTGAGAGGGTTTACTAATCCGCCCTTCGGCAATGACCGGAATCTTCAACCGCTGTGCACACATCCCCAGCAGCTCCAAATTTGGACCTTCCTGCTGTCGCGAATACGGTGTATAACCCGATAGTGTAGTCGAAACACAGCTGACTCCAAGTGACTCAGCGTATAAAGCTTCCTCCAGAATGGAGATGTCTGCCATGGAAACCACCCCATTTGCGTTCAGATAGGCGGTGATTTGCTCCAATGTATAATTTTCCGGCCTGCTCTGGCGGGTCGCATCAAATGCAATGATATCTGCTCCGGCCTCCAGCAGCTCGTCAATTTCTCTGAGGGTTGGGGTGATATATACAGCAGAATCCGGGTAATTGCGCTTCACGATGCCAATAACCGGCAATGAGACGGTCTGCTTGATCGCACGTACATCTGCTGCACCATTCGCACGGATACCCGCGGCCCCTCCTTCCTGAGCAGCAGCTGCCATACGGGCCATCGTCGCCGCGCCATGCAGCGGTTCGTTAACCAGCGCCTGGCAGGAAACAATCAGTCCCAAATGCAGTTTCTCCAGCACTACCTTTGTCAGGGTTCTCACCCTCTCTCTTATATTCTGCTTTCCTTACCTGGGTTGGATGGTACGAATCGTACAGACAGGCCCACTTCGAACATCCGGTTCCATGGCATATAACAATCGGTAATCTGGATACTCCCTGCTGCAGTATCGATCCGCACAGCAAGCTCTTGACGCAACCTTTCCTCTACTCGGGCGGCAACAAGGCCACGAGACCCATCCAGCAAGTACTTGCCATAGCCCATCTCCTGCACCGGGCCATTGCTAAGTTCTCCCCGAACGATTGAACAATAGCAGACATCCTCAGCATAGCGGAGAGCGAGGAAATCAAGATGCGATTGTGTACGACCATAGAGCAGGTAGATCATGGCCTGCGAAATGACGGTTCCCAGCGAGTTGGAGCTGGTATTCCAGGCGGCATATCCAGCCAGATCAAATAACATGTCTTTTTGCCGCAGCATCTTGACCAGCTTCTGATCCCCACCATTGGCATATCCCACATCCGCTACAGCCACCGGCTTGTTCTTGCTCCTGAGCAGAAAGTGTCCATATTCCACCAGTTCCATCAGGTTTCGGTATACATCATAGCTGTAAAAAGAATGCTGCTGAGACACCGCTTCCGCCATCGTCTCTCCGGGTGTGCTAATCAACAGCACCAGATCTGCTTCAGTCTCACTGGATGCAATTAACCCACCTGCAGCCAAAATCTGATATTTCAGCGTCTCATAGAAAAATCGATCCTCGAATAGCGGAGTAACAAACGCCCCCTGAACAGATGATAATCGTGGGTACACCAGCGGCATCCGGCCGCGAGCCTTGTTCATCATTCTGGAGAGCAGTACGCAACCAACTTCGTCCGCACCAGGATACATGTAGACTTTAAGTTCCAGATCAAGGGCGGTAATCCGGGCTCGCACTTTCTCCTGATCCTTGGCTGTATGTCCATAAGGCGCCGAATCATCCTGCGGCACAATCATGAAGTCGATAATTCCTTCCTTGACCAGAGCCAGCACTTGCTTGTTAGCTTCAATATTTACGGCCCTGCGTCCCAGGTAATCTTCCAGCACTTCCATTGGTAGACGGTTATCGATATCGGCCAGCTCGTGGATCTCATCATCAGTTGCAATCCCCAACTCCAGCCGATGGCTGATGAAACCTTTGCGAAAAATCTCTCTTCCCCAGTCGGCATAATAATCCGGCTCCTCATCGGACAGGGAATATTGCGGGCAGCGCATAATCAGTTGAAACGCATACAGGGTTAGCTGCGGGTACCGCTGCTTGATCCCCCGAAGGCGCTCCAGACGGGCCGTCAGTTCATCCGGCTTCAAATGATGCAGCCGGGAAGGAATAATCCCGCCGTAGAGCAACGTATCCAAGGCAACGATTGCTCCATCTGCCCCTGCACAACTCTCCTCAAACCAGGTCCATAACTGTTCCACATCGCCCGGACGTTTTTTCAGGCCCATGATTTCAAGTGGGGGACGCTCCACTGTGAATTCCGTTCCCTGTGCCAACAAATAAGGAAACTCATAATTGCAAGGCCGTTCATCTAACGGAACAAAGGTTAGCTTATACTGCTTCGGCATGAATGCGTTCACCCTTTCTGTGTTTTTTTATCCTTTAATTGCTCCGGCGATGCCTTCCATATAGTATTTTTGGGTGAAAAGGAACACGATGATAATCGGCAGCACCGAGATCATGGTGCCGGCGGCAATCCAGCCGAAGTTATACGAGAACTGACCGTTCAGATACGTCAGGGCCGCAGCCAATGGATATTTCTGCGGATCATCCAACACCACAATCGGCCACAGGAAATTGTTCCAGAATGCCATGACTTCAAGCAAGCCAATGACGGCAACCCCTGGTTTCACCAATGGCATGACAAGCTGCACGAAGATACGGAACTCGGAGGCTCCATCCATTTTGCCAGAATCCCGAATATCCGTCGGTATGCCCAGAAACGTTTGTCGCATCAGAAAAATGTTAAATACCGACACCGCGGCCGGAAGCACAACCCCAAGAAACGTATTGCCCAAGTGAAAGGCCTGGATCGTTAAATAATGCACAATCATCGCCGTTGCCGAAGGGATAATCATGGTCGAGATTAGCAGCGTGAACACCAGATTACGTCCCCTGAACCGAAAGGTCGCGAGTGGATACGCCGTTAGGCAGGACAAGAAGATGTTAAACACTACCCCAAGGATCGTAATCACCACCGTATTTATGATGTAGCGTGGAAAATCCATGAACTCCCACACCTGCACGTAGTTATCGAAAGCGATGAAGGTAGGGAGAATTGCTGGTGGATTCGCGAACACATTACGACCAGGCATCAGCGATACGCTGAGCAGCCACAGAAAAGGACCCATCATAAACAGGGCGAGCAGAATCAACAGTACATAAATGATCAAATGACGAAGGGCTTTTTTCATTTTTTTAGACGAAAGCGTATGCCGAATCAATAGGTATTCACCCCGCCTCTCCGGTTCAGCCGGAACACCAACACACTGAGCGCCGCTACCATCACACTGACGATAAGCCCAAGCGCCGAGGCATACCCGAAATTGAATTGCTCCAGCCCCTTTTGGAAAATATATACGCTCGAGGTCAGCGTCGACGTTCCCGGCCCGCCCTTGGTGAGAATATAGACCTCATCGAATACACGAACGGCACCCATCACCGAAATTACGGTGCAAAAGAGAATATGCGGCCGCAGCAACGGAAGCGTCACATGAATAATCAGTCTCAGTGGTCCTGCTCCATCCACTCTGGCGGCTTCGTATAGATCTGCCGGAATTCCCTGAAGCCCAGCCAGATAGAGCATCATATAATAGCCGAGACCCTTCCACATGGTGATGAACATCAGCACATACAGCGCCGTACTGCTCGTGGAAAGCCAGGAGACCTGCTCACTAAGAATGCCAACCTTCAGCAGCAGGTAATTGACCACGCCGTTATTGCCCAACAGCCAGCTCCAGATCAGCGCCACTGCGACCATGGAAGTTACAACCGGTATGTAGTAGGCTGCCCTGAACATTTTGACACCTGGAATTCGGCTGTTAACCAGAATAGCCATGAGGATCGAGATGATTTGAATCACAGGTACAACCAGCACATACACCAGCGAATTCCACAGCGAAATCAGGAAATTATGATCTTGAAAGGCCCGGGTAAAGTTATCCAGACCAACGAAATGTGTCTCCGTAATGACAGAATAATCGGTTAATGAGAGGGGTATCCCGTAAATAATCGGCCAAAAGGTGAAAATCGCCAGAAACAACAATCCCGGTGCCATAAACGCCCATGCAGCAAAAGATTCGGATCGAATCGCCTTGTACACGGCTACGCCTCCCTCTCTTCTAGGATTGAGGGGGAGTGTGCCCCCCTCATCAGACTGTACCGCCTAAGTTCAGGAATCTTGGTTAAGAATTTGGTTAACTTCCTTCTCTACTGCGTTCAACGTTTCTTTAATATCTGCTCCGTTCATCAAAATTTCCTGCAAGCCCCGTGCCAATGCGGAGTTGATATCTCCTGCATTCGGTACGCCGACCATGTAATCAGTGGCTTTATCGAGACTTTGAGAGGAGGCTACCTTGGCTTCGGCTTCCAGTGAACCGTCGGATTGTGTAAAGAACGGATCTTCAATGGAGGCTTTGCTCGACGGCAGCGTGTTGGCTACCTTGGAGAAGGCAGTCTGGTTCTCTGCATTGGTAATAAAAGCGGCAAATTCCACCGCTTGCTCAGGGTTTTTGGATTTCTGTGGTACGACGAGATCCATGGAATTGGAGAGCCGCAGGTTCGCTTTGCCCGTTGGAAGCGTTACTGCAATCGTATTCTTGTAAACATCCGGTGCAGATTTCTTGATGAAGTTGATAAAGGTTGGACCCGACAATTGGAAAGCGACCTGCTCCCCGGAAAAATACTGGATCTGCTTGCTGAATTCCGCATCCTCCTTCAGCACCACGCCTTCGGCCATCAGATCACGCATTTGAGCGATCATCGCCTCTGCTTCTGGCCTATTGAAAGCGGCGGCCGTTTTGTCCTCATTTAGAATCGGGATGCCGTCGATTGGAAACAGCTTGGAAATAAGCTGCTGCGCATAACCGGCCACTCCGGTCTTTTCATGGACCTGACGGGCCCACTCCACGAGTTCCTCTCGGGTCTGCGGCGGATTTGCCGGATCAAGGCCTGCCTCCTTCACCAGCTTGGTATTCATGAACAGCACTTCGGTACCTGTGTACCAAGGAAGCGCGTAAGCTTTGCCATCCAAAACAGTAGAATTATAAATGCCTTCAAAGTAACTCTTCGCTTCCTCATCTGTCAGGTATTCATTCAGATTCAGCAGCGCTCCCTTACTTCCCAATTGACTGGCGAATTCGGTATTGAGGTTCACAACATCAGGGCTTTTGCCACTGGCCGTACTGGTCAATAAACGCTGTGAAATGGCATCATAAGGATAATCCTTCCACTCGACTTTCACGCCAGGATGACTGCTCTCATACTTGGCAATCAATTCATTGAAGTAATCGTTGAACGTTGGCTGTAAAGCAATCGTCCAAAACTCCAGCGTCACCGGCTTTCCAGCTTCCGTACCCGTCTCCCCAGTGCTTCCCGGGCTCAGCGTACCAGCCGTATTGTCATTTCCTCCGCAGGCGGCAAGCAGCATAGACATCATAACGACTAGCAGCAAAGATACTGTGAAGCCCTTTCTGTTGGTGGTCACACAACATTCCCCCTCAGTTTGGTATAAGACGGGAGCCGGCGCTTACGTCAGATTTCCTGGCTAATTACTCCATCTTTCCAATGGAGTATATGCAGACACTGGAGTTAGAATGAAGTATTCTTCCAAAAATAAATTAAAAAAAGAAATAATTTTTCTTTTAGGCTAAAAAAACACAAAAAACAAGCCAGTTCGATCCGTGAAAGGACCAAACTGGCTTATTTGTTACGACTATATGTATAAGACAAGGCTGCAATCAAGCCGTCTCATGCTGTTTCTTCGGCTCTGCTTCATAGACTTGGGTATGTTCATTTTCAGTTAGAGCCCATTCTACCGTGCCAGGTTTGCGTATTTTCCACATCCAGGCCTGTACTTGAAGTGATCTCTTAACCCATGCGAGGGAAGCACAACGTTGCTCGGAACGAACCGATAATCCCCAGTGAATAACGCGTGCGAGCCACCGGTTCACATACTCATTATGAGAACGTACAGATGGCAATTCATCGCGGAACAGTCGCTGTTTTACATCCATAGGGGGCTGCCCGCATGTCCAATAATGAAGCAACGCTGCCAGGCTATATATGTCTGACATCGGTCCCTGACTGGATTTCTCCGAGTAGAACTCAAGCGGCGAATACCCGGCCGATGTAAAGATCGCCTGTTTTTCCCCGGATTGTACAGGCCAACGAGCTGCTGAACCGAAGTCCAGTAGTTTGGGCGTACCGTCTTCCATCACCATAATATTGGATGGCTTCACATCACGATGAAGAATTCCCTGCTTATGAATATAGTCCAGTGTATCTACCAGCGGGAGCAATGTCTCCGTAATAAATGCCGCGTCCAGTGCATGATTTCGCTCAATCAGATATTCGGTTAAGGTTACCCCTGTACAATATTCCATAACAAGATACCCTGTGTCATTTTCTTCGAAATGATCCACGTACGACACAATATGAGGATGATTCAACGTGGATAACAGCTCTCCTTCTACCAAAAATGCAGCAAGAAGTTCCTGATACTGACCACTGAACCCCCGTGAAGAACAGAACACTCCCCGTTTGTCAGCCTGACGTGCTGCCAGCCTTTGGGGGAAAAACTCCTTAATCGCTACCTTTGCACCTGTATTCCGATCTCTTCCTGCATATACGATAGCCAACTCACTGCTAGCCATAAGATGTCTTACCTGATATGTATCATTTAAAATTACATTGCGTTGCAATGCCATTTTGCAATTGTCCTTTTTCATAACAGACCCTCTTTTCAACCTTGTCGATCGGAAGACTTGCCGCATGTTGCATCATTCGGTCCAACCAGACAGGCGTTTTATCGCCAACCATGTATATAAACCAAATGATGCAATTTGAATCACAACCATGCGGAAATATTAAAAAAATTTCTATATTTAATAATTCTTCTGTAAAAATTGCTGAATTTCTTGGTTCATCTGCTTCAACACGTCTTGAGACGGAAAATGACCTGTGTCGTATTTGATTGCTTTGACATTCGGAATAATCTTCTGAGCTCTTTCAATGACCTTATCTGCAGGGAAAAAGACATCCTTTTCTCCCACCAGCAGCAGTGTTGGCGATGTATAATTCACCAATTCGTCCTGCTCCGTAAGCTTGGGCATATCCTGCTCCAGACTGACGTATTTGAAGATTTTCCCGATTATATTTTTATCTATTTCTTTCATACAACTGCATGACATGATATCCGCGATCTTTTGCAAAGAAGTTGGAGAAGAAGTCATTTTGTACGTTACGAGTGGCAACACGATATCCTGAGCCATTTTAATTTTGGATCCTACGGCCAGTCCAGCGGGTGCTACCAGAACAGAACATGCAATTCGGTCCGGAATGTAAGTTGCCAGTCTTAGGATAATTCCGCCTCCAAAGGAAGGACCGATAAACGCACTTTTTTCGATCTTGTAGTGATCCAGCAAATCAGAAATCCACAAAGCCAAACTATCAAACCTTGCCGAAATTCGTGTTTCTTCACTGTAGCCTGGATGACCGATCGTATCCGGCGCGATAATCCGGTAATCTTTGAAAAGAGAAGAGAACCATGACAACGTCATCGGATTCACACAATTTCCGCCCTGGAGAATAAATAGCGGCTTACCGTCTTCTGGACCTGTTAATAAAACATGCGTTTGTCCAAAACGTGTCTCGACGTACTCTCGTGTAAAACCTTCGCCCAATTGCTCAACATACGCTTCGTATTCCTCAAGTATGCTGCTCTTGCCTTCTTCACTTCTATAAATGGAACTCATGTCTGCCTCCTGCAAAGTATACTCTTTCAACATTTTATGGATTTTAAGGTCCATAAATATAAAAGAGCCCGCTGATGACAGGCTCCTTCATATGTGTAACTTATCATAATGAACTGATTATAGAATGGAAACTGGAAATTGTAAACATCGTTTCTCATAGAAAATTAATAATACAGAAATTGTAGAGAAATAGGGCTATTTTCGGCCGTAATCCGCCTTGATTTCGCCCCACTGCTTGGTCTGCCATTTTAGCACTTTATTGCTGTACGTATTCGTACGCAGCCACTGCTCGGCACGGTCAATCATCAGCCAGATCTCTTCGGTGGAAGCATCCCTTGCGAGTGTGGTGGATACCGCTTTTTGCTTCAACCATTTCATCGCATTGACGGAGTCCGTATAAACCGACTTACTACTGCCTTCTTTTTTGAGATACGCCAAGGCATGTACGATTGCCAGAAATTCCCCAAGGTTGTTTGTACCTTTGGAAATTGGCCCAACGGAGAAAATAATCTCACCCGTGCGGGTATCCACGCCTTTATATTCCACTGGCCCTGGATTCCCACGCGTACCAACATCAACCGAGATGCTGTCATAGTCAATTTCTGCGGAGGTCTCCATGCCCGCGCTTCTTCCGCTACTGCTAGACTTCGTCTTCGAAGAAGCGCCTGAACCACTGGCACCCGTACCCCAGTTTCCTTTCCATCCTGCACGATATGCCTCTTCGGCGGCAGCTTTCGATTCATACGATTTATATTTTGCTCCGGTAAAATGATCCGTTTGTGCTTTGCATTCCGCCCATGTGCTGTATACGCCAGGCTGCTTTCCTGCCCAGACGACATAGTATTTCTGCTTTGCCAATATGACCCGCTCCTTCGTATGCTGCATTCAATTCCTTATTGTAAACGATAGGGAGGTCAGATTGAAAGAAACGTGTTCATCTAATTTCTTGATACCTCCATTTCTTCAACATGTCTAATGCTACTTCCAGAAGCTTGCTTTGGTTATGTGAGATTTGCATTTCAATAATTGTTTGACACCTAAGGTTTTGTAAATCCGATAACCTATCCATCATCTGCTCCAGCAACATAAATGACTGCGCGCTCACTTCCAGACTGGAATCACCGATAAATGGAATAATGTTCTCAATATGTACTATGTAATCCAGATTTTCAAGAGCGTATAGCAATGTGCCTCTACTTCCTGATGTCTTGGAGTCGGTGATGACTTCAATTAACGGTTCGACTGCTCGATCATCTCCAATGTCAGATAAAGCGATAGCAATTGTGTTGCGTAGTATGGCGTTGTCCGTAGATTTCAGGAGTTCAATCAAAAAAGCGAATTGAGTTATATCCTTTTTTTCACCAATATATGCTATTTGTTTAACAACGCCTTCCATATCTCCTTGGGAAAGATGCTTTTGTAACATGTTTGTATACATTGTACGTTGTATCACTCCTCATTTTTTAGAAGAAAGCTCTCCATAATAATATCGGTCATTTCCTTATTTTAGGATGTAGTATAATGGTCCTTATAATGTCGGGACTATTTTCCTTATCCACATCTCTTCTCCTAAGCAGTTGTATATTTCAACCAGATCAGGAACAGGCTAAGAAAATACGAAACATGATTGGGTACAGAAAGGAATACAACCAATGGACTGGATATGGAATTCCATCTTGGGATTACAAGTATTGCCGATCTGGAAACGGCCACGATGGAACCAAACGGGCAACTCGGTTATGTGCTCAAACGGCACGCACGCCCAGTAACATAGGCGATTTGGAAGCACTCCTGAAGCAAGGTACGTGGCCCACGGAATCCAAGGAACTGTTCCAGGAGGTCATCCAGGATGGACACTCGCGTCCAATTGACTCCAAGATACATTAAATGAAATAGTTGAATAGAATATAGAGATGGCTGGCCGCAGGTGGCCCCTTTCTACAGCATGAAAAAAGACACCCGAATGCCTTCAGGTGTCTTTTAGTTGTCTTAATCTGCAATCCGTTATGAAATTAAGACTTAGAGGTAACTTCAGTTTTGACCATGTGGTCCGGAATGTTGTTATTGGCAATGATTTCTCCAAATGGACCAACAAAGGAATGATCGCCGCTTTCTCCATGTTGCGAGTACTGAAGCTTTGGAAATAATAGCTCCGCGGTACGATAACATTCTTCCAGATGCGGATAACCGGATAAAATGAAGGTCTCGATCCCCAGTTCTTCATACTCTCTGATTCTGGCTGCCACCTGATCGGGATCACCGACAAGTGCGGTTCCGGCACCACCTCTAACCAAGCCGATGCCCGCCCACAGATTGGGGCTAATCTCTAGATTGGAACGATCACCATTATGCAGCTTGGCCATTCTCTGCTGTCCTACGGAATCCATGCGAGCATAGATCTTCTGGGCAGCGGCTATCGTCTCCTCATCCAGCTGGGAGATCAGCTCATTAGCGGCCTTCCATGCTTCGTCTGCTGTCGGACGCACAATAACATGCATACGTATGCCAAAACGAATACTTCTTCCTTTTTTTGCAGCCAGCTCCCGCATTTGATGAATTTTGGCTTCCACCTGACTTGGAGGCTCACCCCACGTTAAATACACATCGACATGGTCCGCTGCCACTTCCATTGCGGCTTCCGAGGAACCTCCAAAATAGAGTGGGGGATGTGGCTTTTGGATGGTCGGATACAGGACAGAGCCACCCTTAACCTTCAGATATTTGCCTTCATAGTCAACCGCCTCTCCCTCCAATTCCTTGCGCCAAATGGTCAGAAATTCATCGGCTAACGCATAGCGCTCATCGTGGTCCAGGAACAGCCCTTCTCCCTCAAGCTCAATTGGATCTCCACCAGCCACCACATTGATCAGCAGCCTTCCTTTGGAGAAACGATCCAGGGTTGCGGCCATGCGTGCAGCTGTGGTTGGCATCATCAGACCTGGACGCGCAGCGACAAGAAACTTGAGCCTTTCCGTGGAAGAAATCAGCGATGAAGCCACAATCCAGGCATCTTCACACGATTTTCCCGTAGGTAACAAAACACCGGCATATCCAAGTTCATCCGCGGCTTGTGCCACCTGCTTGCAGTAATGATAACTGACTGCCCGGGCTCCTTCTTTTGTTCCAAGATACCTACCATCCCCGTGTGTGGGAATAAACCAAAACAGTTCCATAGGTATGACCTCATTCCTATCTTTATATTTTATTTTTCCGATTGATTTGGTATGTTTTATTTATTATGATAGCTATTATCCGTTGGATATCAACGATCAATTAGGCAGAATCTGACGGTTAAGCAACGCATTTGACCGATGTGTTGCGAAATGTCTTATTAATCTACATTCCTAAACCATTTGAAGGCTCAACAAAGTTGATCAATCCGTTGTTTTCGAGGTGATGAGAAGTGAATGAATCCCGTGGAGTGGATCGAAGAATTTTACGGACCCGTGTGATGATTTCCAAAGCTCTCCTGAAAATTCTGCCACAGAAAGCCTTTACCGAAATTAGTGTCGTGGACATCGCCGAACAAGCGAATATCAATCGATCTACCTTCTACGCCCACTTTCTGGACAAGGATGATTTATTGGATAGCATGGTGAATGAGAAATTTCAACTGCTTGAGCAGTTACTGGCGGAACGGAATGCTCATCTTGGGAGCCTAAATTCATTTAACGAGCCAGATCCCATTTTTGCAGTATTGTTCGAGCACATACTAGAGCATGATGAATTCTATCGGGTGATGGTACTCATTAATCCTGCCGGGAATTTCAACAGGCGGTTGAATGAAGTGATTAGAGAGATGTTTTTGGATCGGATATCCCAATTAGGTATGGAGCAAAAAGAAGTGCCTCTGGATATTTTGCTGGATCACATCAGCTTCTCCACCATTGGAATTATTCACAAATGGCTTGCTGACAATAAGGTAAATTCACCTCATCATATGGCTCTTCAACTAACCCGAATTGCCCTGTTGGGAACATATAAAGCAATGGGAGCATTGGTTTAGAGGGAGTAGCCCCGCCTTCAAAAAAGGTGAGGCATGGCATCTGAATACACGTGACATGTGACACTTGACTCTAGAACAAAAAGAACTGTCATTTAAGCATATATTCCGCTTAAAGACAGTTCTTCTTTTGCTACTTACTCCATAATTGCCTGTGCAACCGGAGTTATAGTGGAAGAGATAATGAGAGAACATTTGTGAGTTTCAGCTAAGACAGTCCTTGTCTCACCGTGTACTCAAATAGGCAATACCCAAGCCACCGGTAACCGGATTTTCGTAGATTTCACATTCCACGTCGAATACTTCACCAATCATTTCACGGGTCAGGATATCGGCGGGTTTGCCATGAACCACAATCTGTCCCTGCTTCACAACATAGAGGTAATCACAATACTCTGCGGCGAGTTCGAGATCATGAAGCGCAGCCAATATGCCGATATCCAGACTCCGCACAATGTTGAGGATCTGAAGCTGATATTTGATATCCAGATGATTGGTAGGCTCGTCCAATATCAGAAATTCGGGCTGCTGCGCCAGCACTCGGGCGAGGACCACACGCTGCTTCTCCCCGCCGGACAGGGACACGTAATTGCGGTCCGCATGTCCGGTCAGATGTACCTTTTCCAACGCCTGCTCCACGATTTCATAATCCCGTTCATTATCCGTCTCCAGCAGCTTCTTGTGAGGAGTGCGACCCATCATGACCATTTCACGCACAGTAAAATCAAAGCTCAATTCGTTAAACTGACCTACAACGCCCATATGCCGGGACACGACCTTGGGACTGGATTTCAAAATGTCCGTATCATCGAGAAATACTTTGCCTTGCTGCGGTTTGATCACTTTATAGATGCTCTTGAGCAGCGTTGATTTGCCACAACCGTTCGGGCCAATCAGCCCGACGAATTGCTTGCCTTTTACCTGTAAAGAAATGTCCCGGATAATATCCGTGTTCAGCACCGATATGGATACATTTTCTACATTCAGTTTCATGTTTATTTTCCTCCAAAACCGTAGCCTTTTTTGACTAACATATACATAAACATCGGCGCACCAATCATCGCTGTAATGATCCCGATCGGCAATTCAACGCTGGAAATCAGTGATCGTGCAATAACATCCGTCCAGATCAGGAAGATGGCACCGAATAGTACGGATACTGGCATGACTTTACGATGGTCAGATCCAACCAGCCCTCTCACAATATGCGGAATAATCAATCCGACAAAACCGATCATGCCGCAGCTTGCCACCATTACGCCGGTGACGAGAGCCGTTAACAGCATATACAACCTGCGATATACACTGAGATTAATCCCTAGCGTAACCGCAGCTTCGTCACCCAGCAGCATCGTATTAAGGACCCGGGATTGCAACAGGAAGAACAGAATGGCTACGAGCACAACGATGCTAATCAGCGGAAGCTTGTTCCATCCTGATGAGGCAAGACTGCCCATGGTCCAGAATGTTACGGTCTTGATGCCTTCAGAATTGTTGGCAAAATAAATGATAAAGTTCGAAAAGGCACTGCACAGTGCATTAATGACCATCCCGGCAAGCACCAGCTTGACCGATGTCATTTTCCCCCGAATACCTGCGAGAGCCAGGACCAACAAGGATGCACCCATCGCTCCGGCAAATGCCCAGAAGGCCACCCCGGTCTGACCAAGCCAGCCAATCGCGCCAAATCCGATCAGAATGGCAAACGTAGCCCCGAGTGAAGCTCCTGAGGAGATCCCAAGTATATACGGGTCTGCAAGTGGATTCTGCACGGCAGCCTGCATAACTGCACCACACAGAGCTAACCCGGCACCGATAAACATGGCCATCAGTACACGCGGAAAGCGAATCTGCCAGATGATATCCGTAAAGGACCCCGCCTCAATCGGCGTAGAGCCGAATTGAAATCCGGTTAATTTGTACAACAGAATACGATAAGACTCGGCAAGCGGAATGCTCACCTGTCCAATGGATACAGCAATCCCAACCGAAACAACCATTACGATGACTAAAGCGGCAATTAATACTGCAAAACCGGATTTGCTGTGAATCAGGGACTCCCTTTTTCCCATACGCTGCTTCTGAATCTGAGCCGTCTGTGCCATCTCTTCCCCCATCAATTTCACTTGAATTTGAATAATAAAAATTTAGCTATTTACAAAGCATTTTCTCGGATTATAATTGAGAATGATTATCTTTGTCAATTATAAATATACAAAAAAAGGGACATTCGAACACAACCAAAAGAGCAGGAAATTATTCTAGCTGCTCTTTTTTATCTCCTTTACACACCAATATTGAAATCCGAGCTTGACATTAGTTTGATAACAAACTATATTACTCGTATGAAAACGACAGACGCTATATCACTCATATCCAAAATTAAAGAGAAGGTCAACCGCTTCATTTTATCCGAGATGGCTGAACAAGGAATCCAGGATCTGGCCACGTCCCATGGGGATATCATCTACGCCCTGTACAATAATTCTCGAATGACCATGGCTGAGATCGCCAAAAAAATCGGTAAGGATAAATCCACGGTCACAGCGCTTGTAGACAAATTGGTGCGCAACGGTTATGTCGCCAAAGAACGTGATGCAACAGATTCACGGATTGTCCATGTGACATTGACTGCAAAAGGAGAAGAGCTTAAACCGGTATTTGAACATATTTCACGTCGTATGCTGGACGCGTTTTATGCGGATGTTACTGAAGCGGAGAAAAAAGAACTGCTTCGAATTTTGATGAAAATTCACGGCAACTTCTAATTTTTTTTTGGAGTAATAGTTTGATATAAAACTAATTTTGGAGGTTTGTCCTAATGATCGATTTTACTCAATTGCTACCTAAACATGAAGTCAAGACGATAGGAAAACATGATTTGCACCTAGAAATATATGAAGCTGATACGGCTCCCCACTCGGTAAATTCAGTAACAAAGCCACCTCTCTTGTTTGTTCATGGCGCATATACAGGCAGCTGGATGTGGAGCAAATATATCCCCCACTTCGTTGAACAAGGCTGGACCTGCTACGTTATGAACCTCAGAAGTCATTACAAAAGCCGGGTAATAGACATGACGAAAATTACGTTTGAGGATTATTTGGAGGATATCCGCGAAGTTCTGGCAGAGTGTACAGCGCCCCCTGTTCTCATCGGCTTCAGCATGGGCGGAATACTCAGTCAGAAGATTGCCGAGACGATTGCTTTAGCTGGATTGGTCGTGATTGATTCCAGTCTAAGCCAGGAAGTTCATCAATTGATTCCCTATCCTGAGAGTAATCGAATTACACCTGACATTGTCATCCCTCCCCCGGCCCGCGAAGAGCACAGCAGTATTGATGAATCAGCGGAGGATATTGCATTTCAGCGTAAATATCTGCAGATGGAGTCATCGAAGGCATTTCTCACGTTCTCGGCGGCATTTGGGTCAAGCGGCGGTGTATCCATCAACGGCAATTTAATTACATGTCCAAGTCTGGTCATCAAAGCCGTAGAATCCGATGATGAGGAGCGAAGAGGTCAATTGACTGCAGGACAGCTTGGCGCTGAATATGCAGGGCTGTGGGACACCACCCATACCGGATTGCTCGTCGGCCAGCGATATTTGGAAGTTGTGGAGATCATCCTGAAATGGTTAAATCGGGGGAATTAAAGTTAAAGCGAGCAAAAAATGCCCGCTACTCAATGCGTGATACATGGGAGCGTGAGCTGCCAGTTTCCTTGGCAATCCCGCGTTGAGTGCGCTCCTCCCCGCCTGCTTTAGGCTGAATTGATCAATAACAACATCCTTCTCCCAATCTTCTAAGATGTCGAGATTGCGATAAATTTTATTTTACTCAATCTTGAGTTGCACCTTTTCTACAACTCCGTCGGCTTCTGTTCCGAGAATATCGGTAATGGTGATTTCCCTCTTTGTCCGTTCCTATCTAATCATGAAGGGACGCATCTTATATGTTTTCTTCATGGTGCGAGGCAATTAGTCATATGCAACTAATATAACGCGCAAATCCCTGCCACGTCTCCAGTGGTACGCAGTACTCGTACTCGTTGATTTGCGCAGCAACTAAAACAAAAAAGCAACTCATCCGCAGACAAGTCGCTTCCTCTAAACGCTATTGTTAGCTCTACTACCTTGTAGCTTGTAATCTCACTGCTTCGCCTTATAAAACTCGTGATACAGCTTCATAAGCGCCCTCTTCTCAATCCGTGATACATAGGAGCGTGAGATGCCAAGTTCCTTGGCTATCTCGCGCTGGGTGCGCTCTTCCCCGCCTGCCTCAAGGCCGAATCGGCCAATAACAACTTCCTTCTCCCGATCATCCAAGATGTCGAGATTGCGGTAAATCTTGCTTTTTTCAATCTTGAGTTGCACCTTATCTACAACGTCGTCGGCTTCTGTTCCGAGGATATCTATAAGGGTGATCTCATTTCCCTCTTTGTCCGTTCCGATTGGATCATGTAGAGATACGTCTTTGCGTGTTTTCTTCAGGGAACGCAAATGCATAAGTATTTCGTTTTCAATACAGCGGGCAGCAAACGTAGCGAGTTTAGTCCCTTTGCCTTGTTGAAAACTTTCGATCGCCTTAATCAAACCAATCGTTCCGATCGAAATCAAGTCTTCCTGGTCTTCGCCAGTATTGTCAAATTTCTTGACGATATGCGCGACGAGGCGCAGATTGTGTTCGATAAGCAAATTACGTGAATGTGCGTTGCCTTCAGCCATAAGGCGTAAATGTTTGGCTTCATCATCCTCAGCCAGTGGCTGGGGAAATGCATTATTTTTGACATACGAGACGAGTAACGTTAACTCTTTGATGAACAGGGCAATTGCGGTAAACAATCCGGGCACAGATGACACCTCCTGCAGTTTTACAACGATCTGGCCTGAGCACATGTGGGAACAGGGTCGATTTATTGTATGTAGGCGTGTGCCCAGAAGTGCACGTACACTTGAAAAAGGGAAGTTATTCGCGAAGATTTATACACTCACTGAAACAATAGAGCCCACCTTTTGAAGGATGAGGAATTCTTTCTCGACACTATCGATAAAATACTTCTTCTCACCAAATATCACGACATCATTCTCGGCTAATTGAACATCGCTTTTGAAATAAATAAAATTGTCCGTTTCTCTGAACGCACCTTTGTAGTAGTACAAGTTGTCACCTTCTCCTTGGAAAAATGAATGATTTCAACTACTATATTTACTATTCTTTCCGTTTAAAACACAGCTTGTAAAGCATAAGCCCCATCCCAGATGAACAAATAAGATAGCCAAAGAACAAGAACAGTAAATAAATACCATGAAGATCTTCTGGAATTTGATTTACACCTTCAAACCACGCAGAACGAATAGGATAAAGTAGCGCTACCCAAATGATCAGCAAGATCAGAATATAATTAATTATTTTTCTCACAATAACGATCCTTTCAAGTCTGAGTGGAAACAGGAAATAATATATAGCAACTCCTACAACGAAAGTAAAAAAGCCGCTAGATTAGCGACTTCCTATGGTACAATGTTTCCGCCCCAACACTTGGAGAGTACAAAATCAGCATCTTTTCTTAGTAATGTGAGATGGTAATGCCATGAATGATTCCCTCGGTTGAATTGGAGGCGAAATGGACTCGGGTGTCCCCAAAACGATAGGAGAGTAAATATTCTTCTTGAATATCAGGGTTCTCACCCTTTTGACCTTTTCCCAATATCTTCTCAATGTCACTGAAGGTTTTCATAGGGAGAGTTTTCCAACTCAAATAAATATGATCAAGACGGTCTGTGTCCCCCTCCCCAAAATTAAAGGAAGCATACTCTACCCCTTCAAATATCCAGAAAAGTCCTCCCATTTCCGGTTCATAATAGGGTTCACTATCCGAACTTTTCAGCGCTTTCGATACTTCCGCTTTTGTTTGTCCAAAGCTTATATTTTCAAAACCCGGTATTCTTCCACTCTTCAACTCTTGAATGGAGTTTTTATTTAAATCAAAAAATGGCCTGTTCAGTTCAGACTGAATTTTGGAGAAAGGAACTTTTACCTCTATAAATCCCGCCACATAAGGCCCGACTTCGTATGGATTGAATACCATGACAATTCCTGTGTTTTGGTAGTAAAAGCTAGATGTATTCGACAAGGGAAAGTTATAAAAACTGTCCGGGAAAACATTCTCATTACTCTTTAGGCCTGATTCAATACCCTCAGCTAGATTAACAGCTTGTTTATTGGTTTGAACCACTTGGTTCAAGTAGAGGCGCTTTCCTGTTGTTAGATCATAATTATAAGTCGTTACTTCTTCATACCCGTGCGCGCCGCCTCTGAAATTATAATCTGTATATACAATAGATAGTAGGTTGTTTTGATTGTATTTAGTCTGTGCAGTGGTATTCCAGTAAAAGTAATCTTGCTGTTTTTTTAGATATGTATTCTCTTTAGCGGCATTTACGGCATGGATTTTGAGTGTTTTATTTATTTTATCCCTGACCTTTTGTTCGCCGCCAATAATTTGAACATACTTTTGCCCTTTATACGAGTAAATTTTTGTCGTTACTGTGCTCGACCCGGCTGCATTCGCATCACTTATTGGGATTATAAATAGAAACACCAATAAGAAGCTTATTAACATAGCAAATGTTTTATTCAAATTGAAATCCATCCTTTCTAATTATTATGATATACCAATAATACTGTAACTTGGCTGGTTTGTCTTTTTCTAGTTGAAACTGTAATCCAGCCATAGAACAGCCTCCATCCCACACGTTAATGCGGAGTGAAGGCTGCATCTACCTATCTTTATTTAATTCACCGGTGCCGGCTCTACAGCATCGGCGATTTCCGGCAATCTCGTTTTGCGTTCCATTGTCACGCTAATAAATAATCCAACAAGTCCAAGTGCTGCAATAACTGCTGCATACAACGGTACTGAGATAAGTCCGGTATGCGTAATTGCAAACCCGCCCAAATAGGCACCACCTGCGTTGCCCAGATTAAAGGCCGAGTGACTCGACGTCGTCGCCAGCAGCGGTGCTTCGCGAGTCATATTCATAATTCGAATTTGCAACCCTGGCATAATACCAAAAGCCGCAACGCCCCAGCAGAAGATGGTGATTACCGCGAGATACGGATTGTCCAGCGTCAACGTTAAGGCCGCCAACAAAACTGCCAGTATACCAAAGTTAACCATCAAGGAAGGCATCAGCTTCCAGTCTGCCAGACGACCGCCAAGCATATTACCCAATGTAACGCCGACACCGAACAGCACCAGAATCCAAGTCACGCTCTGCTCAGCAAAACCACTAATATCGACAAGCATTGGTGTTATATAGGTGAACACAGCGAACAGACTTCCACAGCCCAGCGCACCAATCAGCAATATTAATAACACTTGAGGGCGAACCAGATTCCGGAATTGCTGGCCAAGGTTTGCTGGCGGTCCCTGCTGAATCACCGGAATGAAACGAATGATACCAATCAATGAGATGATGCCAAGAATGGTAATGGCTCCGAACGATGACCGCCATCCGAGCTGCTGCCCAATGAAGGTACCAAACGGCACACCGATAATGTTGGCAATCGTTAATCCAGCCAGGACTACGGATACTGCCCCTGCCCTTCTCTCCGGTGCAACCAACCGCGTTGCCATCAGCGAGCCTACACCTAGAAACGTACCGTGGGCGAATGCCGTTAGAATACGTGCCGAGATGAGCAACCCGTAAGTTGGTGCAATAACAGACAATGCATTTCCGATGATAAAAATACACATCAGCAGTACCAGCAGTTTTTTCTGCGGTATCTTGTGCGTGAACACGGTTAGTATAGGCGCACCCACCGCCACACCAAGCGCGTAACCCGTAATTAACTGCCCTGCTTGGGGGATGCTCACATTCAAATCCGTCGCTACATTGGGCAGAAGGCCCACAATAATAAACTCTGTCATGCCAATGGCAAAAGCCCCTACCGTCAGACATAAAAGGGATAAAGGAAACGTCCCTCGTTTAGCAGATTTCGTAACTTGCGATTCCGTTTGAGATGACTCTGTCTTACGCATATGATGTTCTCTTCTCCTGTCTCTTCTATCTAGCTTCGGCCTTTGACCACAATGCCTCTGACAATTCGCTCAGCGTATCCTGCATGGCCAGCTTCTCTCGCCAGTGTGCCGGAATGCCACTTAATCCATAATACGCTCCGGCGATTTGCCCATATACCGCTCCCGTGGTGTCCGCATCATCACCCAGATTCACTGCCAGCAGCGCCCCCTCTTCGAAGGTCGATGATTGATGGAATGCCCATAACGCTGCTTCCAGTGAACGAACAACATAGCCGCTTCCCTGAATATCTGGCGGTGCTTTATCCCGGTATGATCCCTGGACAATTTCTTCAATCGCTGGTGAAAAAGATTTCTCTTCCCTCCACTGATGGCAGGTATCAGGCCGTAATATGACATCCTTGTCCGCTCCGCGCAGTCCTGCAACCAATATTGCAGCCAGCACTTCACATGCTTCAACACTTTCAACAGCAGCATGTGTCGTTCTGGAACTCAACCCAGCATACCGTACTGCTTGATCCGGCTGGTTGGCATATGCCATGGCTACAGGTGCGAGCCGCATAATTGATCCATTCCCAGCAGTCATCGGGTTGGTTGAACCACTATACGCTTCACCGGTTGCTGCAAACCGTTCAAGGGCACTGCGAGTAGCCCCGCCAATATCAAAGCAGGTTCCCGTACTGCTCATATAACCCACCTGGTACCAATTCGTATATCTGCGCATCTGGTCCCCGGGATCAAAGTTCTCTTTTCTCACCAGGCTTTCTGCCAGACACAGGGCCATCGACGTATCATCCGTCCACTGTCCAGGCGCCAGACCGAATACCCCGCCGCCAACAATATCGGTAACAGGCTCAAATGTGCCGGGACTGCTGAATTCCACTGTGGTTCCCAGTGCATCTCCCGCGGCAAGCCCAATGAAACAACCTTGGAAACGATCCTTATGCAGCATCGTCGATCCCTCCTCCGCGATTTAATTCTCAAATGACTTCTTCCATTCTCCCACATGGCTTGATATGGCGTAAAGAATTTTAATAGGTTAGTTCGATTGCAAATTTATTTTAACCTATGCTGAGTTGCCTTTCTTCTATTATAAAAGTGTCGAAAGCTGTTGAACGGTTGAATTATCCAAAATTTCTTAAAAAAAGTTTGATACGTTTAAACTGAAAATACAGGTTTTCCAGTACACCGCTTACACGCAAAGGGTATAACGTTTTTCCACTTTTACAATTTTCTGAAAACACATCATCCATGTGCAAGTTTTACATGTAAACAATCATAACGCGCTTGACCCTTCCGTTTGTCCTATGTTACGGTTTTATTAGCTTATACACCTGTTTTTTCCCAAATTAATATTTATAACTTAGCTTTCGCGTTAACTAATGTACCGCAAGTCAAAAGATTACGGAGTGTATTTGCAGAGAAATTCATTTAGCTTTATCCCAAAACTAATTCTGAAACAGGAGGAACAAATTTATGATTAAGGCACTGGTTTTTGATTTCGATGGAACGATTATTGATACGGAGACAGCGTGGTATGTTGCTTTTCGTGATGCCTACAAGGAACAAGGCGTAGACTTAACCCTGGAGATGTACTCGCAATGCATCGGTACCAGTCTGAAAACATTTAATCCTTATGAGTACCTCATCACAGATTTGAATCTTCCGATCGATCGGGAAGCGTTCAGGGAATCCGTTCAGCTGCAACATGCAGCATTAATGAACAAAGAACAGGTAAGACCCGGTATCCAGAATTACCTTAAAGCTGCATGCAAAGCTGGATTGAAACTGGCTGTGGCGTCAAGCTCCAAACGAGAGTGGGTTGAACAGCATCTGGAACAGCTCAAGCTGAAGGATTACTTTGAAGTCATTCGCACCGCAGATGATGTTGCACATGTGAAGCCTGATCCTGCATTGTACAATCAAGCACTTGAAGCCCTTGGAGTAACTGCAGACGAAGCCGTAGCGATTGAGGATTCACCTAACGGCGCGCGTGCAGCTGCTGCGGCTGGTATTCACTGCGTTGTCATCTCGAATACCATTACCGGGACACTTGATTTCGATATGCCTCACCAACGGCTGTCATGCCTGACCGACCTCGAATTTAACGATTTGATTTCGAAACCACTCGTCACTACGGTCTAAAGACTGAACGAATTTCGCATTTCAAACTTTAAAGGGGGAGTTCACACATGAAAGCTGTACATTTTGGTGCGGGCAATATTGGCCGCGGATTTATCGGTCATATGTTGTCCGCTTCCGATTATGAAGTCTGCTTTGTCGCACGTAACCCGAAGAAAATCGCCATGCTTCAAAAGAGGCAGGAGTATCCCATTACCCTCGCAAATGCGGATCAGGATACAACGATTGTGAATAACGTAACCGCCATTAATGTCGGCGAACAGGATCGCGTTGCTGAAGTGATTGCTTCGGCAGATCTGATCACAACAGCCGTCGGTGTATCGGCGCTGGAAGATATCGCTGAACCGATCGCCAAAGGCATCTATCTGCGTATGAAAAATAATAATTCTGCACCACTTCACATTATCGCTTGCGAAAATGCCATCGGAGGCAGCACTCGGCTGAAAAAACGGATATATCCGTTTCTGGATGTAGAAACCCGTGAAAAAGCAGAGCGCTATGTCTCATTCCCCAATGCAGCGGTTGATCGTATCGTCCCCGCTCAGGATCATAAAGACCCGCTACAAGTTACCGTTGAGCCTTTCTATGAATGGGTGGTTCATCGCCCTGCACTGCTGGAAGGATTTAAGGAAATTGAAGGTGTGCACTACGTGGACTCTCTTGAACCTTATATTGAGCGCAAAATGTTTACGGTGAATACCGGTCACTGCGTTGCCGCATACTTCGGATATCTTGAAGGATTTAAGACGATCCGGCAAGCTATGAGTCATGCACCTCTTCGTGCCAAGGTACGCAAAGTGATGGAAGAAACCGGAGCCATGCTCATCGCCAAGCACGGTTTTAATCCACAGAAACACAGCAAATATATCGATACGATTCTCGAACGTTTTGCCAATCCGAACCTGACGGATCAGGTAACCCGGGTCGGACGTTCACCCCTTCGCAAGTTATCGCCTTATGACCGGCTTGTTCGCCCAGCGATGCAGGCCAGCGAATTCGGAATTGAAATTCCTCATTTAACTTCCGCTATGGCAGCCGCAATGCTGTTCAATCATGAACATGACGAGGAAGCCATAAAGCTCCAACACCTGATTCGCGAAGATGGCGTCTCTGCCTTCATTCGTGAGCGCATGGGAATTCCCGACGAACATCCCGTCCATCAGCATGCCGTTGCCCGTTATGAAGAGCTCAAAGGGCGACAGGAATCAACCATCTTAACCTGATTAGCAATAGGTCAAAGGGTTTGATCCCGCAAACTGAATAGACATACGAACAAAAAGCCGGGAGGAACCTATGCTTAGCGCATCGTTCCTTCCGGCTTTTTCAAATTCACGACATACCTATTTAATATCGAAGCACGCTTACTCGTTCATGATGGAATTGATGGAGGCATAGACCATAGGCATGAAACCCTCTGAGGGTTCGCCAACCGGTGCATGGATATGGAAAGCGAAGCCATTGCCATCCAGCTCTTTTACGATGAAATACTCTGTTT
The DNA here is from genome assembly GCF_010747435.1 of Paenibacillus sp. ALJ109b. Classification (NCBI taxonomy): domain Bacteria; kingdom Bacillati; phylum Bacillota; class Bacilli; order Caryophanales; family Paenibacillaceae; genus Paenibacillus; species Paenibacillus sp. ALJ109b. Next base: position 9,858 of record NZ_JAAIFP010000033.1, on the reverse strand, counting down.
TCTTATTGTTTTGAGACATCATGAACAATTTTGCCTCTTTCATCGGGCCATTGCTAAGCTTTTCCTCACTTAATTGCTTGACCTCTCCGGTTTCTGACAGCTCTTTCTTCGCATCCACTTTCAGTTCATTCAGGTTATAATCCGAAGGCAGTTTTTCAATCTCGACCTCGTAATCCGGATCAATCTTCATGGTCAATTCATGATCATCCGCATCGTAAACCATCGGTTCAAACACATATAATGAGTACCCTTTGCCTTGAGCCAGTGTAACTGGGCGCTTTTCAGTCATGCCTTCCACGGTCACTTCCAGCTCGGATGTTTTGGCACGATCAGATGTAACATTACCACCTGCATTCGTACCGTTACCGCCATCGGACTCGACCTTGGTGATTTCCGTAAGCACCAACTGTTTGATCGTTGTATCGCCTTCAATAGCTTTCTCTACATATTTGAATTGAACGGAATCTTCATCGTCAATGTCATCCAAAGATTTCTGCAGATCTTCACCCACCTGGAAAGACATCGGTTCCTCTTTCACACGAATTTCAACCGTGTGCGGATCTGCCCATCCGGTCAAAATTCCTTCCGCTTCAATCACAGCACTTTCCTCAGGCTGCTTCCCTGGTGCCGGTGTCTGTTCTTCTGTATTATTCGCGGGTGGCTGAGCAGTAGGGCTACTATTGCCGCAGGCAACAAGCGAGAATCCCATAACCAAAACAAGTAATGATGCACTAATATTCATAGTATTTCGCATATGAACACCTCCGTTAGCTTATACGCAATGATGTTTGTCCATGTTGCCTGACTTGTTAACTTGACAGCTTAGTATTACTTACACGGCTGACCCGTCGCTCAATCATAGAAAGTGTTCAATGCTTCTTTGACACCATGAATACTCAACCGGCTTGCTCCATTTGCACAAGCTTCGCGTTGGCTCCGTTAAAAGCTTTTGTCTGCTTGTTGAACTGCTGTCTTAACTCGGCAACTTTGGCATATTGGCTGTTCCGTTCCCGAATCGCACGTTTGATTTTAACCAAATTTGGCTCCACATTTCCTCTCATCAATGCATATAATTGCTCGTCCGCATCGAGACTCTGCTTGTAGGAGGCAACAAAGGCTGCAAACGACGCAGCTCTCTGCTCATATTGATCCAATACCGTGTGGGCCTGAGCCAGGTTCTCTTCCTTCTCAAAGGATAACTGATCCAGCGAAGTTCGCAGCTCTTCCATCTGCTCTTTTGTTCTGCTCATCACCGCTTCAGCTTGTTCCAGCAGTGTTCTTCGCTCGGCAATATGACCGTCTGCCTGATCGAGCAAGGCCTCCAGATTACTGTTTTTGTTCTTTCCTTTACTCAGTATCGATCCGTATAATTCCATGTCTTCCCGTTCATGATGAACAAGCTCCTTCAGGCTCTGGTTCATCTCCTGATCGGTAAGAATTAATTGATTAACTTGATTTGCCGCAGGTTCCTGTGGCTGACCGCAAGCACTGACAAGCAGAGCCAGCAATATGCTGACCCCGGCCAGAGCTATCTTTTTTCTTCTAAGCACCTCGGGGTGCCTCCTCTCTTGCAACTGCTATGTTGTTATTCTTACAGTCGGGTGTCTGCGCTAAAATTGGATACCCAATGTGCATTCGGATCGTAGACCTCAAACTCATAACCCCGATCTTCAAGCAGCTTCAAAATGCGTGGCAGTGCCTGTACCGTTTGCTCGCGCTCATGCATCAGAATCACTTCCTTATCCCGATGTACACTACTGCTAACCCGTTCCACGATTTTGTCCGGCTGACCTGGAAGATTCCAGTCGAGGGAGTCGGTGGTCCAATCCCACATTTTGAATCCGGCCGCAGCAATATCGCCCCTGAAGTCTTCTCCGATCTGGGGACTACTGCCGTACGGAGCACGAATCAGATGCGGCGTAAAACCGATCAGATCCTTGACCATCTTCTGCTCCTTTTTGAACTCCTTCACAAAGTTAGAGGAGCTTCCGCTCTTATACAATTTGTTATAGTTATGTGTCATGCTGTGAAGCCCTGGATAACTGCCCTCTTTGACAAGCCGCTCCACTGCTTCCTTGTGTTGATTCAACTGACGTCCAATCATGAAAAAGGTTGCCTTTGCCTCATGTTGTTTCAAAATATCCAACAGTTGATCGGTATATACACTTGGTCCATCGTCAAACGTTATGTATGCCAGCTTGCGCACCTGACCCTGGAACCGCGCAGGCTCCTCTTTGGACTCCGGTGTCATGTCAATCATGCCAAGCTTGGTTGGCTGTTCAATCGCAGCTACTGGCGGAGGTGCTACATAATCCTTGATCCAGTGCGTCATGCCAATGAATGCATATGTTAAACCGATAATGAGCAGTGCCAGAAGCGCCAGCGCAGCACTCAGTCTCCCATACCGGATTTTTCTTCTTCCATGCGTCTTGGTTCGGCTTGTTCTATGCGGAATGCCGCCACTCTCTCCCGCTCTCTGTTGTTGAACTCTCACTTCCAGGCCACTTCCTTACTTTCATTTTTTCCCGATTATTGGTACATTATATCGTTTCATGTCTCTATATAGAAGATTAATAGAAAAATGGTCCTGGAGAATGACAGAATAGTTACAAGCCCGGTTACAATCTACTTATCTATTTCTTCTCTTATGCTTTTCCTGCGGATGCATTCTCCTGTATAATAAATTGATTTACGCCATTTGACTTCAAGAAGGAGCTACATCCATGACTAGCTTGAACCGTGCCGGCAGATCGATCTTTCTGCTATTCTTTGTCGGCATTATTGCCATTTCGTTTTCTTCCATCTTTGTACGCTGGTCCACAGCCGACGTCGCCGTCATTGCGATGTACCGACTGTTTCTCACCAATCTGCTAATGCTGCCTTTTGTGTGGAAATACCGGCATGAGATGATGCGTTTAAACTTCAGACAGTGGGCTTTACTGCTCGCATCCGGCGTGATGCTTGCACTGCATTTCCTGCTCTGGATGGGATCGCTTCGGCTTACGAGTGTAGCCAGTTCAACGGTCATTCTTGCTTTGGAGCCTATACTGATTCTTGCAGGTTCCGTCTGGCTGTTCAAAGCCAAAATCAACCGCATGATGATCATCGGTATGGGCGTTGCCCTGCTCGGATCGATCGCAATTGGAGCTGGAGATTTTCAGTTGGCAGGCACTGCGCTGCGAGGGGATATTCTTTCTTTGCTCGGAACAATCGCTGTGGCGGTACACATGCTGCTTGGACAGTTTTTGCGTGCCGGACTAAGTGCCTTCTCCTATAACTTCTGGGTATTTTTCGTAGCTGCCTGTACGCTTGCGGTATATAATCTGGTTAATGGTCACCCGTTTGGCGGTTATGCGGCTTCTGAGTGGGGAATTTTCCTGTTGCTCGCAATCGTGCCAACGATCTTTGGGCATTATCTCTTCAACTGGCTGCTTCAATATATGAATGCTACGACGGTATCGATGGGGGTACTGGGGGAACCTGTATTTTCCTCTCTGCTAGCCTGGATGCTACTCGGTGAATCCCTCAACGGGCTTCAGATGTCTGCCGGGGTTGTCATTATTTTCGGGGTATGGATCTTCATTCGGTATGGCAAAACCAAACCACAGCCCATTCCCTCAGATGCTCCTGTAGCTGGAAAAGGACCAGTCGAACCTACAGTGGTGTAACTTGCGTTTCTAATAGGATATTTGTAAAAAACAACTGGGACCTGCATCACGCAGATTCCGGTTGAATCCATCCCACTACATATAAGGCGGTGTGTTTTCATGAAAAATATTGTATCCATGCGCTGGCTGCTCGCCAGAATGTATGAAACAGATGTCGTCATTGCCGATTGCCGATTCCTGCTCGGTCAACCGGATGCCGGAAGACAAGCCTACGAGGCTGGACATATTCCAAGTGCCGTTTATCTCGATCTCGAAAAAGATCTATCCGCTCCCGTATCTGCGCACGGAGGACGTCATCCGCTTCCTGATCCGGCTGTTCTCGCAAGTCGTCTCTCCAAAGCTGGCATCGGCTCGAATGCACGCATTATTGCCTACGATGACCAAGGTGGTATGAACGCATCGCGGTTGTGGTGGTTACTTCGTTATCTGGGACATGACCAGGTGTATGTCATGGACGAAGGCTTCTCTGCCTGGCAGAACGCCAAGTTTCCAGTGACTACGGATGTGCCGGTTCAGATTCCGGCTTCGTTTGAGGTAAATGTGCAGCCAGGACTGTTGGCGAGTGTTGAGGATGTACAACAAGCCTCTGCTGATGGCTCAGCTGTGCTCATCGACTCTCGGGATGCCCGTCGCTATGCGGGACTGGAGGAACCCATCGATGCCAAGGCTGGACATATTCCAGGTGCGGTGAACTACTTTTGGAAAGATGTGCTCGACTCGGAAGGACGCTGGACAGGTGCTGGGGCGTTAGAAGAACGTTTCAGTAAGCTGGACAAGGATGGTGCAATTATCGTGTATTGTGGTTCCGGTGTCTCCGCTTGCCCGAATGTAATTGCACTGGAAGAAGCGGGATATTCAAATGTGAAGTTGTATTCCGGAAGCTGGAGCGACTGGATTAGTTATGATGAGAATCCGGTGGCTACCGGGGAAGAGTAACATATAGTACAGTGATAAAAAGCCCGCTAAGAACGCGGGCTTTTTTGGGTTGTGGTGATTCGGAAGTGCACGGTCAGAGGTAGCAAGGTAGGCGGCCTTCTGATATGAATCACATCGCTTTTCAGCCATTTCCACAAACCTTTCCAAATATTTATCTCGGATAAATATTCGAAATAAAAACCATTTTTTTATCGGGCTGGCATTGTGAATCCGTCCATTGTCCAGAGTTATGACGAGTTTTCCCAAAAGATAGGCGGCTGGCACTAGCTTTAGAAATCGCTGGAACGCCTGGGTATCGTATACGTCCCCTTGTCGTTGGACTCGAACAGAAAGGTATTCCCTATCGGTTGTCCCTACCGTTTAAGCCAAGCTCGAAAAGCCTAACTACATACACTGTAGAAAATATGTTTTGCTTGCCTGGATCCGATCCATCAAGCCTGCGGTTCTTTTTTCAACATCTAAGAGAACCCCCTTTAAAACAATAAAGGTATTCAAAATACACGTTATCAGCCAGCATACTGGCGTGTAGAATCCTAAGTTTTGACTTTTACTTCATCCATCCCGACCTTATTTTTTACATTTATTCCCTTGCTCTACCTTATTCTGCTCCATATAATAAGAGTCGGAAATGAGGTTTCCATATGGAAAAAAGAGGAGTAATAGCGATGAATTTAAAACGTTTCAAGTGTACCACCACAGCACTGGCAATTCTGCTTGCTGTGCAACTTCTGGTAATTGGCAGCTCTTCCGCGTCTGCCAAGGTTATCGAGCAGTCGTTGCCTGAGCCAGAATGGATCTATAAGCTACCAAAGGGGTATACCTTATTCACTACTTACAATAGTATACAGAGCAAGGACCGTGTGTTCTTTCATTTACAGAAGAAAGTGGCTCTCTCGCCTTCCAAATTCAAAAATACTACTTTTGTCTATGGATCTGTCGATCGCAAGGGGGATGCCCATTGGCTATACGACTATTATGACATCGCCAAAGATAAAGCATTCAGCGGCTCGGACCCATATTACAGTAAGGACGGTTACAGCTATTTTTACAAAAGAAACGTTAATGGCACTGAATATATTCTCTCGGGAGTCGATCCAAACGGCAAGCTGAAGTGGACGAAAAAAATAACTAATCCGTTCGATATGTTTGTGCTGGATAGCGGAAATATCTTAATTTACTACACTATCTATTATCCATCAAGCAAGACCTCCATCCGTTTTTTTGAGGAGTACACTAATAACGGACATCAGGTACGGAAGCTCAAAATCGACAAAGGCGGGTTAACTACAGGGACACTTAAAGTGCTACCGAATGGCTTCATTATGCATTCTTCAGATCAAGGTCAAACCAGGATTTACCGGAGCCTCAATGCTCTGAAAACTCCCTTAGCTCAATACAACACCAATAAAATCGAGGTGATGCCATTTAGCGGCGGGTCCTTTTTGGTATACTTGTCCAGCAAAAAAGAAGCAACCGTGACCGGGTTCAACTCCGACGGCAAAAAGAAATGGGTGCGTACCCTTAACCCCAAGGATAAGATCAGCATTACCGGCAACAACTATCTTATCCAAAGCAACAACGTATATAGCCTTTTCAGCAAGGACAACTTGCTGCTTGGGAAGCAACAATTCGGGAAAATTGGTGATACCGACTGGGAATCCCATATCACATCTTCGGGCGAGATTACTGTAGAGAAGCAGTATCAGTGGCAAGAGCGTCCATCTGTCATCGACGAAAATAATTTCAAAGGGGATTCGGCTAAAGAGGATTTCTACGTGCTTGACCCCGAGGATTTGCAGATTAAATACCACCTTACCACGTTGTGGTACGACATAGATGTTGGACACGATTATATTTATGCTGGTAACGGTGAGCTCTATCTTACGGACCGATGGTACCGCAATACCCTTACAAAATATATACTGAAATAGCACCGCTATAAAGACTCCTGTACCGGCTTGGGCCTGCTCCCAACTGGTTTTTTATTAATTTCCAGCTTGATTAACCCATAAGAACATCGGTTAAGCTAAGACAGCATGAAGACTTCCAGTTCCCAAGCAACCAGGCTTCTCTATTAAAAGGACTATAAGCAGGAATTACTTCAGCGCCTGCCCGAATGTGATTGCGCTGGAAGAAGCGGGATACACGAATGTGAAGTTGTATTCAGGAAGCTGGAGTGACTGGATTAGTTATGTTGAGAATTCGGTAGCTACCGGGGAAAAATAAAAACTAAGAGCCCGCGTCAAACGCGGGCTTTTTTTGTGCCTTCATTATATCCATGTAAAATTTTAGATGCTTAAATTTCCGACTTCTGTAACGTTCAGATTCAGCTTATGTTTTCGGCATACCTCGTAAAAATCTTTTGAAATAATGGGTTTGAAGATATTTATATAATCCAACATAAAAAATTCATGCTCGCCAATTCGCTCTTCATGAAGGCAGATTTGAGATACAACTTTGACGATCTTACGTGGAGGCTGTTGTACAGATGCAGCAATGACCGCTTTGCGCCCATATTCCGAACGTTCATAATCGAAAACATCCAAACGATCAAGCTGATGTGCAAGCCAATATGTTTTTTCAACCGAACGACCGTCGTGGTAACACACAGTTGTCGGAATAAACTGTGTGTTTGTATTAGTTTCCTCCAACAGCGCTTTAAAACGATCTGATACGTGTCTCGTTCCTGTGATCGTCTCAAAATAATCTACTTTCAGGTTGCGCACCGTAGACAGTAACTCAACCTCTGCCGTTGTCCCCTCTGGCAGCGGATTCTCTATCGCCAAATAATTCATACCTAATTCGGGAGTGAAGGTCGTTCCGCCACTAATAAACCCTCTACGTGGATATTGAGATTCCAGAAAATAATATTTCATAGAATGATGCCTCCTTTCCGAATTAAGTGCTTTTCAATCAATTATACGGGTCAAAAGAATTAAGCAGCTAAGCACTATGTAATATAGAGTACATCGGTCATATGGCGATGTACTCTTTTGTCGTTTTCGTATGGTCCTAAAATCGGGAGAGTCGACAAGGTTCTAATTCAATTCTTGATTCCTGATCGATGATTTCACTCGCAGCCAGACGTGCAATCAGCGGCGCCAGCGTAATTGCAGAATGCATCACGGTTAGATAAAGTCCCTTTACGTGATCTTGGAAGCCCACGATCGGATAGCCGTCTTCAGGCATGGGTCTCCATCCAACCTTTATACTTTCCAGTTCCAGTTGATTTCCATGTTTCAGACTACTACGTAATGTGTCGTACGCTCGCTTACCGACCGCCTGCGGTCCGTTTTCCTCCGACTCGTCGATATAATCTTCCGCAGCCAGCAGCGTATATTCTGTCAGTTGACGCGCTTCAAATTGCGCATTGGAGATTAATGTATGGATCAGTTTATTCGCAGTTTTCATCCGAATCAGAATGGAAGGCGACGGCGTTATTGGAACAGGACAACCTAACGGGTTGCAAAGTTCGGGGACGCCTGTACCTGCGGCCAATACTACGACATCCGACTCCAGAAAACCGTTGGACGTATGCACGCCGACCAGGCGGGAATCTTCTTGCTGAAGCTGTGTAACGTTGGTATCGAACTGAACCTTTGCTCCGTACTCCCTCGCTTTGTTCAACAACAGCTCCGTTATCCCTATGGGGTCTACCGCACCTTCTTCGCTGACATACATCGCTTCGTCCGGATAGTCCAGCAGATTCGGCTCCAATGCCTCAAGCTGCTCCCGGTTTAATTTTTGAAAGTGGGGTTGCTCCCTTAGGGGCGGAGTGTCCCAAGTTAGCGCTCCATGCCAATGAATTTTCAGTTCGGGTAACTCTTGCTGAAGCGCATGATATTCTTCCAAAGCTGCATCGTACAAATGCCAGTAATCGGGAGCCACCCTATGAGTCGTATGTATCCAGGCAAAAGATTTATCCGTGACTTCACGCGCCGCTGCAGAATGCCGTTCAATAACGGTTACATCTTGATTTCGTTTGGCCAGATGATAGGCCATAGACGCCCCGACAATCCCTGCGCCAATAATCACAATTTTTTGTTTAATCAATAATGACTCCTCCTTTTTCACCCTATTGTAACATAGGCTTATGATAATCAGACGTTATAACATATGAGCGGAGCTGGAGCGACTCGAATAGTTCTAAGGAGAATCCGGTTGCTGTTGAAGAGGACTAACTTGAGGTAAATCAACTCTTCTAGCAAATAATGCCGCAATTTCATCCACTGTCGTTTCTATCCAATTGACTGTAATACGAAATAGGACGGACAGGATGCACACTGTATACCAGACGAAACCTGCGATTTGAACTAATAGTGCTATGCTCTAGTAGTACGCTCACACATAGACAGGGACCTCTCCGCCATGATCGGCAAGGGGTCCCTGTTCCTGGACTTGATATAAAGCAAAATTAAGTGATGGTAAGACTTCCGCTTGCATATCCAGCTATGGTTGAAGCCACATCAATTCCGGCTGTTACTGATGCTGAGAAGACCAAAAGCAGGCGGTCACCGGCGGCTACCGGAATACTCAGTCCAGTAGTCAAACCGCTAGATATTGTACCCAGTGACAAAATGCCGGTCAGTGGAGGCGCCAAGGTTACCACTGCACCCGGTACAACCGTAAAGGAGTTATTAGGTGTAGTGGAATGGTATAATTGTGCAGTTATGGTTACTGTAGATCCAACCAAGCTAAGTCCAGCTGTTGTACTGAAATAAGCGGCCAGTGAAGTAATCGTTCCTGCACGCGATGCCGAGAAAGCAAAGTTAAGCAAGGTTCCTGCAGCGCCTGTGAGATCAATTATCCCTCCGTTAACACTTACTCCTGTAGCACTGCTGCCAAAACCAACTAAACTGGAGGTATTTAAAAGTCCACCTAATACCGTAGTCAATGCAACTGGAAGTCCTGATGCATAAGGAATGATTGTACCAGAACCTGCCGCTCCCGTTGCTCCGGTTGTCCCTGGTGTGCCTGTTGCCCCCGTCACTCCGGTCGTGCCTGCTGTACCTGGCGTGCCTGTTGCTCCCGTAGCTCCGGTTGTACCAGCTATGCCCGTTGCTCCCGTTTCGCCTGGTGTACCTGTCGCTCCCGTGACTCCGGTTGTTCCTGCTGTGCCCGTCGCTCCCGTAGCTCCGGTTGCACCTGGTGTACCTGTCGCTCCCGTAGCTCCGGTTGCACCTGGTGTACCTGTCGCTCCCGTTACTCCGGTTGCACCTGGTGTACCTGTCGCTCCCGTTACTCCGGTTGCACC
>NZ_JAAIFP010000032.1:0-46053 GCF_010747435.1 Paenibacillus sp. ALJ109b | reverse complement strand
CCCTGTCTCACAAAAGGGGTTCAGTCCCGTGCTCCTAGGGCTTTCTTTATTGTCGTTTTATTACTCTTATATGAATACAAACACTATTCAAACAGATCCAGACGTAGACGCTTCAGGCTGGTATGCTGGATAAGCCATTGACCATCGATTTTGACAAACGTTTCATGGTAATGTCCAAATCCGTGAAAGGATTTATTGTCATTGCCTTCAGGGAACGTCACCCAATCTTCCATTGGAGAGATGACTTTGGCTTCATTCTCGGATACAAATTCAACTTCGGCGCTATGTACATGATGCACAGTTACGGCAACATCCACCAAATCCCGGAATACTTGAACGATGGTGTCCCGACCTGTTAATACCGGGATTGGATTGCCTTCTGTACTGAAATCAGCTACGGCATCCGGAGCGAACACTTCACCTAATGTATCCCACTGCTTCGTATCAATATAACGGCAATAGCGAGCTTTCGTGTTCCGTATGTTTTCTAGTGCAAGCAGTTGTTCCAGTCCTGTGATAGTTGATTGGCTCATGTGTTGTCCCTCCAGAAATCTAAGATGTAAGCAAATATGTATTAATAATTTTCTTCCTTATTGTACCATTCCACTCATATTAGGTACAATGGCATATTATACGTTTGTATATTAACTATCTTCTCCTATCGTTGAAGCACTCTGATGCTGAGGGTATACCTTACATTACTCTCTTCCAGAGTCCACTGTAGACTTATAACTTCAACTTCAATCCTCATCCGAGTACAGCAAAAAATCCTTCCAACTCCCTTAAACGGGGAGAGAAGGATTTTTAATTCGCGCTTCAACAGGCGCAGCGATAGGATCAACTGGACCTCCGATTCAGGTTATACGGAATGTGCAGCTTTCATCTGGGCAGCCAGCTCAGACATTTTTTTATTGTGCAAATAACTCTCCATTTCTTCTTCCGCACGGACCATCACCTGCTGAATCAGGCAGCCTTCGTTATGATCCTGCGAGCATTCGAACAGGGAAGCCTGTCCTTCAATGGCATGGATAATCTCCAGAAAAGAAGGATCCGGATTCCTCCGGCTAAGCCGATAACCACCATTGGCACCAGAAGTTGATTCGATCATGCCGGCTTTGACCAGCTTGGTCAAGATTTTAGACAAATAGGTTGGAGATACTTTTTGCATCTCAGCTAATTGATGTACACTGACCAGTTGTTCCGGTTCGGTCGCAACCAGAAAAAGCATGGTGTGCAGGGCATAGTTTGTAGCTTTCGAATATTTCATGAGGGCACCTCATTATATACGGATTTAATTTATCTATAATAGACTTGATTGAACACTCTGTCAAACGTCGAAGTTTCCGCAGAGTCAAACAAATGGACATCATACCTTTAACTGTGGTAAAGCCCGCGATAATCCGTCGGAGTCATGCCTTCATGGGCTAAAAACTGGCGGTTAAAATAACTGGCATTGGGATACCCCGCCTCCTCTGCGATCTGTCCAATGTTGGCCGTCGGGCGTTCCAGCAGCCACTGCTTCGCCATCTGCAACCGCGAACGGGTTATAAATTCCATCGGGGTCATCTCCACAGCACTCTTAAACATTTTGCAAAAGTAATACGAACTCACACCCGCCATATCCGCCCAATCCTGTAACAAAAACGGTTGGCATGCCTCCTGCTGCATCTGTGGAAGCAGTCCAAGGATACGACTCTCAGCCTTGCTTGTGCGTGTGCTTTTCAATGGAACCGCATGCTGCACGAACTCAGCCAGCACAGCGTAGGTCAGGGTAGATAGTTGGGCAGGACGCAGCATCCGGTTCTGCTCGGCTTCATTTAGTAGGGCCATATGTGCTTCTTCCCATGGAGCCTGCTGTCGCAAAGTCCACAACAGATTGCGGTGCAACCCCCGCTCTATCATATAATCATGCAGCCGTTCACCGTAAAAATGAACCCATCGCACATCCCATGGATCATCTTCGCTGCTGTAGTAATGCTGCCGCTGCAGTGGGAAATACAGTACAGCCTGACCCGCACGAAGCTCATGCACTACTCCCTCCACTTCCACGTACCCCTTGCCCGCAGCAACGTAGTGAATATTGAAATTGTTAAGTGCGCCAGCCTCACGTAATACGGTGTGCTCGGGGTGGTCGACATAAAGTCCAACAGATTCTGGATAACAAAAATATGGAATATCCTGCAAGGTCAGCAGTACAGTCTGTCTCATCATGGCCCATTCTCTTTTCTAAACAATATTGTGTTAACTCATTTCAATATATTATCATTTTCATTCATCCATCTATTACTTATAATCACAATATACATTCATTCATAGGAGGAAACAACAAATGAATTCAGATCGAAAACTGCGCTGGGGAATTCTTGGTAGCGCTAGCATTGCCGTAGGATCCGTTATTCCAGGTTTGCAGCAATCCGAGTTGAATGAAGTGACTGCCATTGCTAGTCGAGATGAAGAAAAAGCAAAACAAACTGCTGACAAACTCGGCATTCCTCAAGCTTATGGCAGCTATGAATCTTTGCTTGCTGACGATTCCATTGATGCGGTCTACATTCCGCTTCCGAACCATCTGCACCGGGAGTGGACACTCCGTGCCGCAGAAGCTGGTAAACATATTCTGTGTGAGAAACCACTGGCACTGACGGAGCAAGAAGCTCAGGAAATGGTGCAAGCCTGCGAAGACGCTGGTGTGCATCTCGCTGAAGCTCTCATGTACCGACATCATCCACGTTATGATCAGATTAAGGATATTATCGCCAGCGGAGAAATTGGTGAAATCCGCGGCATTCATAGTACATTTTCGTTCAACAGTTCAGGCTCAACAGGTAATGTTCGCTTTCGGCGTGATTGGGGCGGCGGTGCGCTGTATGATATCGGCTGTTATTCCATCAGTGCAGCACGCTTGATACTTGGCCAAGAGCCTTCGGCGGCAACCGTCATTGGCATGTTCTCCCCTGAACATGATCATGTGGATATGATGGCTTCCGGCTTGCTTGAGTTCGACAATCATATTGGCGTCACCTTTGACAGCAGCATGTGGGCAGCCTTCCGCAACACACTGGAGGTACTTGGAACAGATGGCATCCTTGAGGTCCCTTCTGCCTTTATCAGCAATCGGGATCGCAGCTCCAACTTCTTCGTAACTGTTGACGGTGAGCGTAAAGAGATTGAAGTCCCACAGGTCAATCACTACTCCCTCCAGGGCGACGATATGGCACGGGCTGTGCTTCAAGGTAAAGCTCTGCGCTTCGATCCATCCGATGCTATAGCCAATATGAAAGTACTCGAAGCTTGCCTTCGTTCAGCGGAAGAACGTACACGTATTACACTATAAGAAGAGAGGATGAACCGAATTATGGAATACATTGAAATTACTGGTGCAGGCAAACCTATCTCCCGATTGATTAAAGGAACCGATTATTTTTACCATGATTCCTATGAGAAAGCAGCTACGAACATGGATGCATTCCTGGCGATTGGCGGTAATACCGTTGACTCCGCGCATATTTATTGTGGCGGGCAGAGTGAAGAAGTGCTCGGACGTTATATGCAGGAACGGGGTAACCGTAACGAGATCGTTATTTTAACCAAAGGTGCGCATCATGACCAGAACGGCCCACGTGTTAATGCTGATGCTATCCGCAGTGACCTTCTTACCAGTCTGGAGCGGCTGCAAACGGAACATGTGGAGCTCTATGCCCTGCATCGGGATGATCCAAACATCCCTGTTGGCGCGATTCTCGAAGCGTTGAATGAGCATATTGAATCCGGCAAAATCGGCGCGATCGGCGCCTCCAACTGGACCTGGCAGCGGCTGGAGGAAGCTAATGCATATGCAGCTGCTAACGGTCTGAAAGGTTTCACATTCAGCAGTCCGAATCTCAGCCTCGCCAAAGCGAATGAACCGTTCTGGGCCGGCTGTGTATCGGCAGACGAAGAAACACTGGCATGGCATGAACGCACCAAGCTTCCTTTGCTGTCCTGGTCATCCCAGGCTCGTGGCTTCTTTACCGGACGATTCACACCTGAAGTTCGGGACAATGAAGATCTGGTTCGTGTATTTTACAGTGACGGCAACTGGGAACGTTTGCACCGTGCTGAACAATTGGCCGAGTCGAAAAAGACTTCCCCCATCCAGATTGCTCTCGCTTATGTATTAAATCAGCCGTTTCCAACTTGTGCGTTGATAGGTGCCCAGAATCAGGCAGAATTGCTCTCCTGTGACGAAGGATCATCTATCACCCTATCTCCTGAAGAAGTAGCATGGCTGGATCTCGGCAGTGATGTGAAGCCTAGTATCTAATACAGATATATACGCTTTGAATCAAGTTTAAAGATTAAGGGACTGACTCTTCCGCGATGTAGCGGAGTGGTCAGTCCTTTTTGAAATGCCAGTTAACGGTCGTATATCTGATAGTCATGAAAGAAGTAACAAAAAGAGACTACCCACCAGAAATATTTCTCTGGAGGTAAGCCCCTTTTTAATATGAGATAGTCACACTAATTAAAGTAATGATAATGATATCCTTACGATTACAGCTTCACGATCTGACCAGTCTTCTCAGATTCAAATGCTGCCAGAATCACTTGCAGAGAACGCAAACCTTCTTCACCGGAAATGCTTGGAGGTGTTTGCGTTACAATCGATTCTACAAAAGCATCAATAACGCCGCTTGGTACTTGTTTCTCGTTGGTAGACATTGCGCCAACTTTGTATGTTTCAACCGTACCGTTAGTCAGCTCAACGATAACCTCGTCACCATCTACCGTTCCGATCTTCATCACACCATTTTCACACCACAGGACCGTACTGTTATCTCCTGCTCTGTATTGTGTCCAGCTCGCTACCAGCGTACCGATTGCACCGCTCTTCATGCGAAGCAGGCATGTTGCGTTATCGTCCACTTTGGTGTTTTCCTTGTGCAGTGTGCTGATGAAACCAGCAACTTCGGATACTTCATCATCCAGCAAATAACGGATAAAGTCCGATTTGTGCACGCCAAGGTCACCCATGGCACCCATAATCGCTTCTTCTTTGCGGAAGAACCAGCTTTCCGCACCGTCTACGCTCCAGCCTTCCGGACCCGGATGACCAAAGGAAGTACGGAAGTTCAGGACTTTACCCAGTTTGCCGGAGTCCAAAATTTCTTTGGCTTTCACGTGTGGAGGCATCAAACGCTGGTTGTGTCCAACCATCAGATACACACCGTTTTTCTTGGCAGCTTCAATCATTTGCTCGCCTTCTTCGGTTGTAACCGCCATCGGTTTTTCCACCAGTACATGTTTACCGGCATTCGCAGCAGCAATGGCCATCGAAGCATGCAGGTAGTTCGGCGTACAAACGCTGACTGCATCCACTTCTTCGCTTGCAAGCAATTCTTCGTAGCTAGAGTAAGCTTTACCGCCGTAAGTTTCGGCCATCTTCTCCGCACGCTCCACGATCGGATCGGCAAAAGCGACAAGTTCTACGTTCTCATTGGCAGCGTACTCTGGAATATGTCTGCGCTCGGCAATGGCTCCACAGCCGAATACAGCAACTTTAATTTTACTCATGTACAAATGTCTCCTTTGACAAATAAATTAGAATTGGTTCAAGTAATTCTGCTTCAGCCAGTTATGGCTGTTGGCTACGCTTTCAAGCGGTGGATTCTGGCAAACGTCCTGTTCCACGATCAGCCATTCTACACCTGCACTTGTAGCTGCTTCAATAACAGCTGGCAGATTAACGGAACCTTGTCCCAGTTCCAATGTCTTCATTTGGCCCTGTTCGTCTTTACTGAAGTCTTTCAAGTGAAGCAACGGCAGACGACCTGCATATTTGTTGATATACTCAATCGGATTTTGTCCAGCAAATTGTACCCAACAAACGTCCATTTCCACTTGAACCGCTTCAGGTGTCGTTTGTACAAACATTGCATTAAAAGCATTTTCGTCGCCAACCTGACCGTGGAATTCGAAATCATGGTTATGATAACCGAAGATCAGACCCTGTTTAGTCGCTTCTGCACCATATTGTTGCAATTCGTTGAACAATTTGGTCCAACCTTCTGCATTCTCTGGACGATCTTCAGGCATCAGGTAAGGGCAGATCATATATTTAGCCCCAATAGTTTTGAGGTAGTCGATTTGTTGTTGCAGATCTTCACGCATAGCATGTAATGAAACGTGGCTGCTGAAACCTTTCAGTCCAAGCTCATCCAATAGCGCTTTCATTTCTTCGGCAGGAATGTCACCATATCCGGCGAATTCGACACCTTCATAACCAAGCTCTGCTACCTTGCGCAAAGTTCCACGGAAATCTGCTGCAGTTTCATCACGGAGTGTAAACAATTGCAAACCAATATTAAGTTTTTTCATAATAGATGCACCTCTGCTCTCAAATTTGCTTTCATTGCTCTATCTGGTATCATCCTAACGCAAAACAGGCTAGAATGAACATATACAATATCGTCAGAACATGAACTATCTGATCAAATTTTTAAATTTGGAGGATTACATCTTTTGGAAACCTCAGTACTGATCTGTGACTATTCCTATCACTATAAGGCGTTTAACCATAATATGAAGGGCGAATTGCAGACTTATCTGTTCCGTCTGCAAACCGAAGGCACTTGCAAGGTATTTGTGCAGGATGAAGAATTTAAGATGACTGGCGGCGATTTACTACTGCTTAAACCCGGAGACGACTATCATCTCGTGGTAGAAGAACCTCATAAAGAGGGCAGGTTATCCAGCGGAGACTATTATTTGTTCTGTGAAGGGGAATGGATTGATAGCTGGTGGAAGCGTCACCATCGATCCACGGTGAGCCATATCGGGCTGGATGATAAATTGGTCAGTCTCTGGCGCAGTATGCTCTTGGAGAAACGCCGTGGACCGCTGGAGGAAAATATAGAACTGAGTGATGCACTGCTGCGCGGTTTGTGCCTCTATATCGATCGGGCCATCAAGGAGAATATCCAGACGGATCGTTCTGTTTCCTCAACACTGAAGCTGAAACGATTCATTGAAGAGCATGCTACCGTCACCTTCAAACTCGAAGAAGCCGCCCGCTACGCAGGACTAAGCCTGTCTCGTGCGGTGCGACTGTTCAAGGAGCACTATGGACAAACGATGATCCAGTATGCGATTGAGATTCGGCTGAACGCTGCCTTGGAGCGTATGAAGTACAGTGATATGACCTTGGAGCATATTGCCGAAACATGCGGCTTTGCAAGCTATTCTTATTTTCACCGGGTATTCCGATCCCATTTTGGAATGTCCCCGGTTGAATATCTCAAATCCCAGGCCCATCAATCCATCGATCTGGAGCATTTATAAGTATAGTTTTGGCTCAATCCTCTTCTTTCTTCATGATGAATGCAGCTGATTTTTAATCGGCTGCTTTCTTTCAAAAAACCTCTTCTAGTTCACATGACTTCACGAAAACAAACCTGTATAGTTAAAATATAGTATTCTTACAGATTCATACAGATTAATACATAGGTTTAGTCTTATACTCTACCACTCTACTATTTGGAGAGATTTCAATGGAAACCAAACGTAAAATCTTAATTATCGAAGACGAACATGATATTTCGCGAATTTTGCGAGACTATTTGACCAAAAATCAGTATGAAGCCGCAGTGGCCAGCAATGGACAAGACGGGTTGCAGATGATGGATATGCTCCAGCCGGATTACATTATTTTAGATATCATGCTTCCGGATATGGACGGAATCGACGTATGCCGGGAAATTCGCCGGAGAAACAACATTCCCATTCTCATATTGAGTGCACGAGGCAGTGATACCGACAAGGTGCTCGGCCTGGGATTCGGGGCGGATGACTATATGACCAAACCTTTCTCCCTGGGTGAATTACTCGCACGAATTAATGCCCACTTTAGACGATATGACAGTTTAGCTTTAGCGAGCGAGCGGGACAGAACAGATCTGCTACGTTTGGCTAACCTGGAAATTGACAAGAAAGCCTATAAAGTTACCCTAGACGGTAACGAGGTTTCTCTCTCTGCAAAGGAATTTGAGCTGCTGCATTATCTGGCGAGCAATAAAAACCAGGTCTTCTCCAAGTCTCAATTGCTGGATGCGATCTGGGGATATGCTGCATACGGAGATGAAAATACGGTAACCGTGTATATTCGCAGACTAAGAGAAAAAATTGAGGCAGACCCTTCCCATCCTGCTATTCTGAAGACCGTCTGGGGCGTCGGATACAAATTCAATCATGAATAGGCAAAGATTGGAGGAGGCAACTTGTCACTAAACACATGGTCCGCACGATGGCTCAAAACAACATTCATCCTCCTGATTATTCTGGTCGGATGCAGTCTGGTTTTATTTCTTAATCTGCTTGAAGCCAGAAATTCGACTGAGTCTACATTGTCGATCCAGCAAGTTCGTCTCCGGGTTAACCCCATCCTGCTCAACCTGGAGCAGAACATTCATCTCCTGCAGGAAACAAGAGTACGAGAACATCTTCTTTCCATCGTCAAGGAAAATGGGGTTGAGCTTTCCTATATTGGATTGGATGGGACTATATTGCTGTCCTCTTCTCCCACCTCCGAAGGAAAACAAGTCAATCTGCGATCAGTCCTGCATTATGATCTGAATCATGCCGTACAGGCCACGAACGGAAACAATTCGCTTAACATCGCTTTTCCTGTTATGAATGGTCCAGAAGGAAGCCAGATTGGTAATGCCCTCTTCACGATTCCTAAGGCAATGGTTACGGTGAAAGAAACGGTGATATTCCCTTTCTTTATTTTGGGTACGCTTTTGATCACCTCCATGGTTCTCGGCATTTATCTGGTGCTGATGAAGAGAAAATTTAAGACACAGCTGCTCTCCCCCATTCATCAGTTGAAGCAACATGCTGAATCCATTCTCAAAGGTAAATATAGTGAACCGATACAGTATAACCGCATGGATGAGATGAGCGAACTATACGCCATGTTTGATCTGATGCGTACAGAAATTATGCATTTAAGCGAACTTCGTATCCGGCAGGAAACTGCGCAAAAAGAACTCATTACCAATATTTCTCATGATATCAAAACACCGATTACAACAGTAAAAGCCTACATAGAAGCTATTCTGGAAGGAATATGCTCCGATAAAGAAACTCTGATGGAGTATATGAAAGTCATGCAGACCAATACGGACAAAACAGCCCGTCTTGTCGAGGACCTGCTTGTTCATGCATTGCAGGAGCTGGGGCAGATTTCTGTGGAGCCGTATGAAGTATATAGCAGCCCCACCTTTGAGCGTATGTTACAACCGATTGGACATATTGTTCTAACCAGTGGAATGATCTATGAAGCACCCAAAAACATTCCAAATGTATTAATCCAAATGGACCCTGTTCGAATTGAACAAGTCATATCCAATCTCGTCTCAAACGCTCTTAAGCATACTGCTCCGGGAGACGCCATTCGTATAAACGTAGAGCTGGAAGGTGACCAACTCAACTTTACAATCGCTGATTCAGGTCAGGGAATACGTGCACAGGACATGCCTTTTGTTTTTGAACGTTATTTTAAAGGCCAGACTTCCTGGTCAAACAGAAACGCTCACGAAGGGACAGGCCTAGGTTTGTCTATCTGCAAAAGCATTATTGAGGCGCACGGAGGACATATCTCCTTTTCAAGCAAAGAAGGACAGGGTACAATCTTTCAGTTTAATCTCCCGATCTGCTGAGCGAATAAGAGACCCCGTCTGGCCATATGGTGCCTGTAATACTTTATTCATAATTTGATAAGGCTTCATCAATATCCCTCCTTTAGAATGAACCCTATATTACAATCGGGAGTGATCATACGTGGCGAAAAAAACCATCATTCGTGCACAAAATCTGTGCAAAACTTACAATACAGGCAGTGAACAATATCATGCCATTCGCAACGTCGATCTTGATATTTATGAAGGGGACTTCACGGTCATCATGGGCAATTCCGGCTCAGGCAAATCAACGCTACTCTATCTGTTGAGCGGGCTTGACCATGTCACGGCCGGCGAAGTCTATTTTCAGGATCAACGTATTGACGCCTTTAGTGAACAGGAAATGTCCGACTTCCGTATTCGTAGGATCGGATATATCTATCAGAGCATCAACCTGGTCCCTGACCTTTCCATCAAAGAAAATATCGCTTTACCGGGATATATTGCCGGAACTAAGAAAAACGAAGTACAAACAAGAACCGCTCAACTAATGAATGCCATGGATATTGACGGTCAGCGTAATCGACTTCCTTCTCAAACTTCGGGAGGCCAGCAGCAAAGGGCTGCCATTGCACGTGCTCTAATCAATTCTCCGGATATTCTCTTTGCCGATGAACCAACTGGAAGCTTGAATTATGAGCATGGCAAAGCTGTGTTGGATATCTTGACGGATATCAACCAAAAAGGACAATCCGTTGTCATGGTTACACATGATATCAAGGCAGCCTGTAGAGCAGACCGGCTTATTTTCATCCGGGATGGTAAGGTTGGCGGCATTATGGAGTTTGAGAAATATGACGAACATCAGATCCAGGATCGGGAATCGATGGTCTTTGCTTTTGTGTCGGGGAAGGAGTAATCTATGGGTGCCATGTTGAAACTGAGCCTCTCCTACCTGCGCAGAAGTAAAATCCAAAACCTATTTATCGCTCTGCTGATTCTTCTTTCTACACTCCTTGTATCTACGGCGGTCATCATCCTGACCAACACAGGCAATCAATTTAAAGATATGCATGATCAAACCAATGGATCTCATCAGATTCTGACGTTTGAGAAAGGGTTGAATAATCCCAACGAAATACATCAATGGTGGGCTGCTCAGGAAGGAATCGAAGTATCTCCATTGCTGACCTATCGCACATTATCAGGTATCGCCTTTAAGGGTACGGATATTCCCAACGTTTATCTTTACATGCTCAACACCCCTCCACCCCCATGGGGTGTGGATGAACTCATTTTTTCAAACGGAACTTCAAGCGCTATTCCTGAGCAAGGTACGGTCTGGATTCCCACTTCATTGGCGAATGCCTACAATATCTCGGCAGGAGATACGATAGGCTTCAAGACAGGTTCCAGCACACTTGATCTGAAGGTATCCGGCATTGTGGTCGATGTGCCATATGGAGCCCCCTTCACCAACACAGCACGAGTATGGATGAATCCCACAGATTATCAAACGGATTTCGATTCAATCGCGGGTAAAGACAATTATATGATGGGTATCCATTTCGACGATTACAGCACCAATTCAAGCTATTGGGAACGTTATGCCAACGAGATGGGAACTCCTTTCCTGGAAACCAAGATGGAGTTCGAGAGCATCTCCTCTTTCTATCTGATCATCAACCAAATCATTGGATTCATCATGATATTTCTAGGTATTGTTATGCTTGTAATCGCCCTTATTACTATCGGATTCACGATTTCGGATGCCATTCTGGCCAACTACAAAACGATCGGCATTCTCAAATCACTGGGTCTTACTTCAAGCAGAACCATAGGTACATATGTTATTCAGTATTCCTTACTATCCGTTATTGCCATTCTCCCAGGCATCGCACTGAGCGTGGTGGTATCGAAATTTATCATTAATATCTCCGTGTCTTCCCTCCAGGTAGGCAATCGTCATATTGTGATTAACGGAATTAGTGAAGCCATGTTAGTAGGTGTGTCCATGTTTTCACTGGTAATATTATTCGTCATTCTGTATGCCATAAAAACACGCAGCATTCAGCCGGTGCAGGCCATCCGCTATGGAATGTCAGAGACGGATCATGCTCGCATGGCAAACCGAATAAATTCGCCACTAGGTAACTGGATTGGTTTTGCCCAATTGCCTGTAGCCGTGGTCATCGGAATCCGCAATTTGATCAAGAACACCAAAAGTTCTGTTTTGATGCTGCTGCTGACCACAATGGCTTCTTCCGTACTGGTACTGGGGTATGTTCTATTGACCAGTATCACCGGAATTTATCAGACTGCCGCCCAATGGGGTTATGACAATAGCAATATCGCAGCTGTAGTTGTTAACAAAAATACATTTCCCCAGGCTGAGCTGAAGCACGTGTTAGAAAAGGATTCGAGGATTAGAAATGTGGGTTGGCAAGGAAATATTACCGGAGTAGTTAGTCCGGAGTCTACATCAGAAATGCAGGGCCAATCCACCAGCCTATATCTGAGTGTACTCGACGGAAGTTATCAGGGGCTTGGGTTTGAGACGCTAAAAGGAGATAATCCTCGTCAAGCGAATGAAGTTGCTATTGGTGTAAGTGTCGCTAAGACATTAAATAAAGAACTAGGTGACCTCATAGACCTTTACATTGAGGGAGAAAAACGCACTTTCATCATCACCGGAATCTATCAAGCAATCGCCAACATGTCCGTATCAGGGCGGATTACCATCGATGCCATGAGAACGGTGAACCCGTCTTACGGTGATTTCGATGCCATTTTCATCAATTTAAAAGATCCAGTGCAAGCGGATACGGTTGCAGGGGAATTAAATGAGCAATTCAAAGCTTCCGCTTCAGTTGTAACCCAAAAAACACTGCTCGATTCGGTCTATGCAGAAGCAGCTGACATCCTCATTTATCCCATGAGCTTAATTGGGTTATTGTTTATCCTTGCTACATTCATCATTATTTTCAGTACCTCCCGGATCAGTATCCGAAAAGAAAGCAGAACGTACGGAATCTACAAATCCATTGGCATGACATCCCGTCGTATTCGATTCTCGGTTGCCATGGGAATTACGATTTTGTCTGCCATTGGAGCGGTACTGGGTACTGTAGTAGGTGTGTATGTACTACCCCTGCTACTTGAGATGGTCCTGTCCGGATATGGTATCGTACATCTTCCACTTATTTTAAATTGGGGAGGCATTATTCTGTTCGCTTGCCTAAGTATTGGCGCTGCAGCTCTTGGCTCCTGGTTCTCATCAAGAGTTATTCGTGAAGCATCCCCTCGTATGCTGGTCATTGAATAGGTTAGGCATAAGAATAGCTTCCCAAGGGGGGCCTCCCCCTTACTTTTAATCCGTCGATGATCCAGAATCTATGATTTTAATTTTCACACTATAAGTTACGGGAATTTGACTAAACGTTTCATCCCAATTTTTTTTGACCTTTTTCCATACTTTAGGGTGTTTGATCCGTAACTGCTCTCCGAATCCGGCCACTTCCACCCGATAAGTGTTCTGCATTTTGCTCATAACTTGATGTATTTGTTCTTTAACTGTATCAGCAAACTGTACCTCCAAGTCCTGAATGTACTTATCTGTTGAAGGGATCTCTGGAGAACTCCAATCTTCCATGAGTTGGCCCTCTGATTCAATCTTTACATGAAAAGAAATGTTATTACCTTGGATTATTGGAATAATCTTACTCTTGGTAGACTTGATTTCATAAGTCACCGTATGCCCCTTAGGTGAAGCGTACGATTTCACAGCTCCTTCTTGGGCCTCCCCTGTGATCCAGGACAATCCTTCAAGCTCAATCTGGTTAAAGGAGCCGATCCACCTTTTCGTTTCCCCTTTATAGATCTCTGCCCCTGAAAATTTATGTTCCCCCTCAGCTGTAATAACATTCTGCAGCAAAAAGCTTGCTCCTGATTGCATTTTCCCGTCAAGTTTCGCGAGAGATACAGGAGGGAGGATCTTATTGGAACGGTACGAGTTAGCCACCACTCCCTTTAAATAAAAGGCTGGGATTTCCCCAGGTTCTTTGGAGCTAAGAGCTTCGAAGGCTGTTCCATGACTCACCAGAACAAGGGAACTGGGACGGATATCATTATCTCGCAAAATAAAATCAAGTAACTGCTCCAAGCTATATTTTTTGGTCAACTCATGGGAAACAACAATGACTTTTAAATGATGACCAATGAGTGGACGGTCTCTTCTTAGAGCAAACTGACGAAAGATCTGAAACAGGGAATCTCCAGTTAACCTTTCATTCAAAAAAGATTGTCCCTCGGAAGCACCGGTATTTTTTTGAGTTTCCTGTTTGGGTCCAATCCGCGGAACAATCTGTACGGTAGTTGTAAAATTGTTATTTTTGGGATAATGGCCTCCTTGTGCATTAATACTCTTTTCAAATTTCGACTCTTCTGCCACGTCCAGCCCCAGACCCACATAAACACTTAGATCTTCGATCTCTTTACTGCTCCAACACCCTGAAGTAAACACTAGCAGCAACAACGTTAACAAAATGGTTAATCGCCTTCTGAACCTGTTCAATTGTACTTTCCTCCTTTTTTTCGGATCATACTCAACAGCAGAAGCAAAAGTGGTACAACACCAAACAAATATATGGAAACATATCCTACAGCATCTCCCAGTTTGAACGTGTCATTCGCATTCTCTGGTAGCATAGCAATGATATAAATGATGGGAAGCAATATGAACATAAATGGCAGCATTTTTTTCCTGAACAATTGCGAACATCCGAGAGAAGCAGCATAATGGGTAATGGTAAAAGTAGAGAAAATCTGCATAAGCCAGATTACAAGCAATAAAGATTCGAATCGTTCAAAGACCAAACCTTCAATTTCGAAGCTACGCATCAAGTCAAGGGTTGGCCACGTTCTTGTTTTCATGCCTTCGATGGATAAGCTGCCAATGACCATAACTAGGGTGATAAAGTAGATTCCCATAGGAATAAGGATTCCCCAGACCATCGCCTTCTTTCCCTTTTCCGGGTTTCTCATAAAAGCCATTACTACAAACATGATTTCATAACCTGTATACGCTAAAGTTGTAGGCTTAAGTCCCTTAATAACAGGCATAATCCCCTCTCCCAGCACAGGTCTCAAATTATTGATTTCAAACAGATTACTGCTCAGAAAAATGGCCAGCACAAAAAGAATTAGCGTAATGGGCAGAATGATCTCATACAAGCGAGCCATGGAGTTGACACCTCCTGAGATCAGATAAAAACCGATCCACATGAACACCATGACAATGGCCCATGCTGGGGTTCCCTCCAATAAATATAAACCGGTGACATCAGCCATCACCCTAATTTCAAAGGCTGAGATGGTAATGAAATATGCGATGATTATTACTCCCAAGACATAAGCAATCCACTTTCCTGTAATTTCTTCAGTGAATTGGAAAACGGTCTTCCCTGGAAATCGTCGGCACAGAGTTACGAGGATTATACCCAATACCATAACGAACAGACCGGACAATATAATTGAAATCCATACGTCAGGCGTACCTGCAGCCGTCACCGTGGTTCGAGGAAGTGTGAGGATTCCTGCACCCAACATGTAATTGATGATAAAGGCTGCAGCTTGAACTGTCGTCAGTTGGTCTTGTTTACGATTCATTGTTCACCTCCTGAATATCCGATATGACTACTTTTTGCGATCAGGGTCTTTCGGATGCATCATACTTGGACGCTTCTTCATCATTCCTAAAGGTGCTCGAATAAAGAAATCTTTCCAATCCGATAGGCTGTAAGGCACAGCCGGAGTGACATAAGGTACTCCAAAGCTTTTTAACCGAACGAGATGGCTGCAGAGCAATAAGAAAAACATGACTACCCCAAACAATCCATAGATCGCCGCACTGAACATTCCTACAAAGCGTAATATACGAAGTGTTATCCCGGCACTATATGTAGGGATGGAGAACGAAGAAATCGCAGTAACTGCCACAACAATGACCAGAAACGGACTGACAATTCCAGCCTGTACTGCGGCATCCCCAATAATCAGACCGCCTACGATGCCCATTGCCGGTCCAATTGGCTTGGGTAGACGAATGCCTGCTTCCCGCAAAATTTCAATGGAGGTTTCCATAATCAACGCCTCAATAATCGAAGGGAACGGCACGCCTTGTCTGGTTTGAATAATCGTTAAGGCCAGCTTAGTCGGAATAAGACCCGGATGGAACGAGATAAAGGAAATATACAAAGCTGGTGCAAGCAGGGCAATCGTAGCCGCCAAGAAACGAAGCATGCGCAGAAATGTCCCCGGAATCCAGCGCTCGTAATAATCTTCGGGAGATTGGAGTAGCATGCTGAAAGTCGACGGTACTATTAATGCAAATGGTGTTCCATCCAGTAAAATAGCTACACGACCCTCTAACAACCCACTGACTACACGGTCGGGTCTCTCTGTATTCTGAATCTGTTGGAAAGGGCTGAGCTCATCATCTTCAATCAGTTGTTCCACATAACCGGATTCCAGCATGATATCCATGTCCAGGTTCTGGACTCGTTTTTCCACCTCGGTGACCAGATCGACATTGGCAATATCTTCAATATACGCAATAACCAGATCCCTCTTGACCCTAGTGCCCACCTGATGTTTGGTCATAAACAGGGCATTGTTTCCTCCGAATTGCCGCAATATTCCGGTATTATCGCTTAACCGCTCGGTAAAACCGATCCTTGGCCCGCGAAGCAGTGCCTCGGATACCGGCTCTTCCAAACTGCGGCTTTTTCCCTTGGCTGAGCCAACAAGAAGGGCTCCGGTCATTCCTTCAATAAATAGAGCGTTTTTGCCTGTAAGAACTGCATGTGCTGTCTGTTGCAACGTCTCTGCTTCATCAACTTGACTGACTGGCAGCAGCTGACTTCTTACGTAAGCTTTGAGTTCATTTGCATCTCTCGGTTGTTCAAATATTTTCCGCTCAGTATCGGGAACCCCTTCAATCATAAGGGGCGTGAACATGTGAGTATCGATCAGATCATGATCTACTAGCCCATCAACGTATATGACAGCCGCAGGAGTATTCGTTCCTCTTATCGTAAACTCCCTTATAAATACGTCCGCATTCTGACCAAACGTTGCTTTTACACTAATCAGATCCTTAGCATAATCCCCGGTAAGCTGTATATTTGCGTAATTTCCAGTCTCTTCGTCCGAAGAAGAATTGGTCGATGCATCCTGATTTTGTTGATCTTTATTGGAAAAGGTCCCTTTTTTTAAGGATGATCGCAACCACTGATACCCTTTCATGTACAATATCGGTATCAAAAATAATAAAAAGGCCTGTCCCCAAATTGGCCACTCCGGCAAATAAGCAAGTATTTTCGACCACATCCGGCTCACCTCATTATCTAGACTTTCTTGGTAACATTGAATATTGTTTCCCTGATTGCTCACAATAATTCCCGTTTTTTCGAACAACAAAAAAAGCAGATGCCTCTATTGGCACCCGCTTCACTATAGGGTTATGGAGTCTACCTGGTCTATACGATTTTGGTTACGTGCTGCGCCTTCTCATCCAGTAGATGTGCAGATGATGCGATGGTAGTAAAATCATTCAACGCTACCTCGATCTGCTGCTGACTACGCTCCACATATCCTTCAACCTTCTGTGTTCCGCCAGAAATGTTCGTAATCTCTTTCGTTATTCCATTCACACTATCCCGAATCTCATTAATGGAATTTTCGACCATGGCCGATAGTTTGCGTACTTCCTTCGCTACAACATCGAACCCGCGCCCATATTCGCCCGCATGTGCCGCTTCAATCGCAGCATTCAGGGCCAACAGCTGAGTCTGCGACGCAATTTCGCGGATTGTTTTAACAACTCCCTGAATAGAGCGAGCCTGTTCTTGCAAATGACTCAGTGTCGCTCGGTTGTGGGCAGAAACTTCAGATATATATGTGATACTGGACATCAGCTCCCGGCTTCGCTCAATACCGATATCAGCATGTTCGTTCAGATCATGTGACATTGTCTTCAGTTCGTTAACTACAGCTGAAATATTATTTTGACGGCTTGTGATGTTGGTAGCTATTTTGGACACACCCAATATATTCTGATTCAGCTCATCATAGACAGGCATATACGTCGCCTCAAGCCATACGGGATTTCCCTTTGCATCCTTGCGTTCAACCTTGTCCTGGAAGCTAATACCGTTAAATATACTGCTCCAAAACGCGTTATAGTCGGGGCTCTTCACGAATTCGTCAAAGCAAAATTGCTCATGCTGCATGCCATACATCTCAGCTACGGTATAGCCCATCGTCTGGGCAAAGACTTCATTTACATACGTAACGCGACGATCCATATCGAATCGAATGATAGCCAGACTTTTCTCCATCGCCTTAATGACCAATGCATCGGTGACAACATATTTCTTTTCTACATCTACTATAGGCAAAGCGATCCCCACTCCCTGACTCTCCCAAGATTAAACCGTTCTCATTCTGGCAGTTCCTGTTGTATCGCAACTATGTATTCAACTGAATAGAGACGACTCTATTATTGTATACTCCAATTGCAGTCAATTGGATCACTCCCAAATCAATTTATAACAATTCGGTTACGGTTCGACTTTTTATACCCAATAAACTAACTGTCTAAACATTATTTTTCATAAGCAAATGCTAACACAAAAAGGAGCGGATTAACCGCCCCTAATTATGGGATAACATTCCATACCTTTGATGTTATCAGTAGTCATCCCTGTGTATTACGCTACCTATTTTCATCCATCAACCTCGCGGCAATTTGTCTGCGTACCGACTCCGCAGATCAGCCAGCCGCTCCAGCTTGGACAGCGCCTGCTCCTTCTGCCTCAATCCCACCGCCAGCACCAGCTGCTCCATTAACAGGAGCGGAGTAACCATGGAATGAAATTCGCCAAGTTCCCCTCTGCTGACATAAAAAGATAACTCCGTCGCCAATCCATATAACAGGTCTTCCCGATCTGTTACAAGTACGGCTTTGCTGCCTGTATCTCTGGCATAATCCAGAATGACTTCTGCTTCAGACAAGAGTCTTGTAAAACACATCAGCAGCACAACATCCTCCCGCTGCATGTGCATCAGTGTTTCCAATAATTCATGACCACCTCCGGCTAGATGGATGACCGTCAATCCGAATCGGGATAGCCGAAAGGACAATAATTCCGCTAAACCAGCGGAGGGCCCTGGAGCATATACGTATACTCTTCGTGCTTCAGCAAGGATGGATGCTGCGTGCTCCAGATCCCCCTGCTTCATATGTGACAACGTCTCCTGCAAATGGCTGACAGAGGCCTCCAGTAACTGAACAGGAAGGCTGTCCGTATCCATGCGGGATATGGTTTTATTTAATTTGAGGGCAGGTGTAGTGTCTTCGGATGTACGAAGCCGGATTTTGAATGCTTTGGCATTATCATATCCAACCGCACGCCAGAAACGGGATACGGTCGCAATACTGACCCCCAGCCTGTCGGCAATCTCCTGTTCCGTCATGAACAGAATCTCTTCCGGATTCCGTTCAACAAAAGCAGCAATTTTCAGATGGCCTGGTGACAGCTGTTCTTTATGAGTAAACAAATTCATTCCGTATGCACTCCTTTTCTCGCTCTGCACTCAGTATATCAGTTGAGAGAATAAGAAGTGGATTATGTATGTAATATTTTTTTCATTAATCTTAGTATGTGTAATAAAAATTACATCCAATTTACAAATGTCTTCTTTCCCGTTAATACTCTGCCCCTAGACTGTGGCTATGATGATCACCAACTTTCAGGGAGGTATGTATCGATGAAGAAGATGACTGAGCATTATACGCTGACGTCTTCACAGAAAATGATGGTGTTTGTGCTTTCCATGTCACTGTACGGCTTGTCCAACATGTTCACAGAGCTTATTCCCAAGCTCCAGCTTGGACCGATTGAATTGTCTGTTGAGTACTTTGCCTTCATTCCGCTGACACTTTGCATTTTGTTCCACCCCATGATTGCTGCCCTTGGTGCGGCTCTTGGCGAAGTGATCTTCGGTGAGCTGATGCTGGGGCAATTTGGCGGACTGGGCGAGCTGGAGAAATTCCTTACCTTTTCCTTTGCCATGTATGTCGCAGGACGTATGGTCAGTGATCCTCGCAATCGCAGACAGGTCGGAATTGCAGCCATGACAGGTGTCATCATTCATCAGTTCCTTAGTTCACTGGTGGATATCGGTAAAGTATGGATTGGTGTAGAGCAGCTGGAAGCCGTCCCTGGACTTGCGGAAAGTGTTGTACTGATCGAAGGGGTTGGCTTTCTAAATGACGTACTGTTCTCAGGCATACTCTTCGCTCTGCTGCCTACGCTGTATCTCGTCCCCCTGCTCTATGGCAAAATTGAACCCCTGCTCGGCATCAAACCTCGTAATCCAGGGATGAAATATGAAGGTATCGGCTTCTTCCGTCCGAAACTGATCCTGATTGGTGTGCTGCTGCTTGCACTTGCCTTTGGAGCGGAATCCCTATCCGAAATGGATATCAACTTCGCTGTTTGGGAGACGGACTATGCAGATCAATATGGTTCGGCTTCAATATGGATTAGTATCGGAGCTGCTGCATTGGTTGCCGTGGTGACATTACTGATCATGCTCGCTAAACGGAGCAAAAATAAAACGGTACCCGGTACGGAGAATCGCCCTTATGCATAATGAAATGTCTTCATCTTTATCTGCTTCTGTTTCCACATTGGATTCCGCCATTTCCATTCAAAATGTCATCTTTACGTATCCTGGCTCGGAAGAGACTGTCCTGAACGGAGCTTCGCTTGAGCTCTCACGAGGCAGTTTTACAGCCATTATCGGGGGCAACGGGTGCGGCAAATCAACGCTATGCAAATTGTTCAATGGCCTCATTCCCCAATTCTACACAGGGGACTTCTCCGGTGAAGTGCATGTGCTTGGCATGCCTGCCGAAGGCCGAAGTGTTGCAGACCTGTCCAGAAAGATCGGCTACGTCTATCAGGATTTCGATAACCAGCTCGTGCGGCCCACCGTATTGGACGAGGCATGCTTTGCACCACTCAATTACGGACTGCCCAACTATCGGGAGCTCGGTGAACGCGCACTTGCCATGTGTGGTCTGGATGCCATTCATAACCGATACATCTGGGAATTGAGTGGTGGGCAGAAACATCTGCTCGCTCTGGCCGGAGCTCTGTCGCTCGACCCGGATATCCTGATCGTGGATGAACCTGTCTCACAGCTTGACCCGCAGCATGCGAGACTCATCTATGAGTGCCTTTCGAGATTGAATACGGAGTATGGTAAGACGATTATCGTCATCGAACACCATACTGAATTTATCGCCGACTTTTGCGCCGACGTGGTACTGATGGACAAAGGCCGGGTCTTGTGGAATCTTCCTGTTAGTGAAGGTTTGAATCGCATTGCGGATCTGGAACGGCTTGGCATTCAGCCTCCTGAGGTGACACGTGCGGCTATCCAGGCTGCGAAGTTATCGCAGGGAGAAAGAATAAATGCGGACCCCTCAAGTTCAGGACAACGCTTCCCGATTACTGTGGAAGAAGCAAACGTTTATTTTGCCGAGCATTACCCGTCCATTCCATATGCTTTGCAAAATGAACCTTCATCCTATTCGAACTTGGCACACAACGTTCCTAATCAGATGTTGAATTCCGAGCGCCTAACGATTGCTTCTGCTGCTGAACCGTTGATTCCTATCGTTCAGTTTCATCAAACTCGGCTGCGTTACAGAGGACTAGGCAAAAAAGAACATGAAGTCATTCGTGGTGTTAATATTTCACTCCATGAAGGAGAACGGATTGCCTTGATTGGCAATAATGGTGCCGGCAAATCCTCCTTACTGAAGCTGATGGCTGGCATTAGTCTGCCCCAGGAAGGCAGTGTCAGTGTTCTGGGTGAAGTTACGCACCGTTCCTCTTTGGAGCAGTTGGCGGGTAAGGTCGCCTATATTTTTCAGAACTCTTCCGAAATGTTTATCGAAGACAGTGTCCGCAAAGAAGTCGCGTATTTCCTGAAGAATCGTCGCATCCCGGAAGCTGACCAGCAAATTGCACATGTACTGGAGCGTTTCCGGCTTACTCCGCTGAAAGAGCGGGATGCCCGGCTTCTCAGTGGCGGACAACAGCGACGTGTCACACTTGCCATCGGTGCAGCCATGAAGCCTTCACTTATGCTGTTGGATGAGCCTACCGCCAATCTGGATCTCGCCACTCGCGAGGAACTGATAGGTGTGCTGGATGAGCTGGATCAGCATGTGCGAACAACCGTCATCGCCACGCATGACATGCAGCTGGTTACCCAGTGGGCTAGTCGCGTTATCGTGCTTCACAATGGTCAGGTGGAAGCAGACGGCACACCTGCCGACGTGTTTGCAGATGAATCCCTTCTACGCCGCTCCGGACTTGCGCTTACACAGATTATGGAGCTCTCCCACCGGATGGGACTGCCGACACTTTCACCGACAATCGAGGCTTTTGTTAATAGCCTGTTGAATCAATCACTCACCAAGGAGGATATGCATCATGCAGCTTGTCCGCAACTGGTTTGACAAAATATCCATTGAACGCATTCAGCTTGAGCTGATGAATACTGTATATGGCAGCGGACATGCCAGCCTGTCTCGGATTGATCCCCGTGCCATGCTGATCTGGTATCTCTTTTTTGCCATCGTTCCCTGGTTTGTTCATAACGGGACTGTGCTGCTCGGCATGTTTCTATTGATGGTCACGACCACCATATTGTCCAGAGCCGCTCCCTTTATCATTATCATTCTCTGCCTGGGGTTGATCGGTCAGGTCGGGTGGATGTTTATCATCTCGCTGTTCTTCGGCGGCAATCTGGAATCTGCATTCCCCCTGCTGCTGCTTACCTTGAAGCTGTCCATCGTCTCACTAGCGAGTATCACCGTCTTTTCCGGCATGGACCCGGAACGGATTGGTGATGGGTTGCTTGCGCTAGGCATGCCTGCTACGTTCTCTTTCAGCCTCTCTTATGCTTATCGCATATTGCCGGTGCTGTTCGGTGAATTCCGCAACATCATGCTGTCCTACAGACTGCGGGGTCAGGTTCCCTTCCGGCACGGATGGCTCTACTGGCGACTCGTTGTCTACTATATGAAGCTGTTCATTGTGTCTTTCTTCCCGCTAATGCTGGCTACCGCCAAACGTTCCCGCACAACGGTGGAAGCACTGGAGACACGCGGTTTTTCGTACGGCATGAAGCATCCCGAATCCAAACGCCTGAAGCTCGCCCATCTGAAAATCACCTCACGTGATCTCGGATTTCTCGCCGGATCGGCAATCTATGTTGCACTGCTGTTTTGGGTCGGCGGGTATTACGAGATTCTATAATTCAAAATAAAATGCTGTAACTATTCATACCATTAATCATTCATGGAATAAAGGAGTGTCTTCTATGCGCATTGATCTTCATACTCACGGAAAATTATCCAAAAACTCTGATTTCTCGGTTGATTACTTCACCGAAATGGTCAACGAAGCCAAGGCCAGCGGGCTCGAAGCCCTCGCACTCACTGAACATTTTAACACCCGTAACTTCTACGAGGTCTATGAGACGCTGGATCGTCTCTATCCATACAACGGAGAGTACTACGAGGCAGATGGACTGCGCATTTTTCCCGGCATGGAAGTGGATATTCAGGAGACAGGACATATTTTGCTGGTGGGCCAAAAAGAACATATCCTTGCCGTCCGCAGCGGCCTGGAACCATATACAGCCAAAGGTTCATTCATTCCTTTTGCCGAGTTGCTGAATATGGCCGAAGCCTGGCCTTTGCTCAAAATTGGCGCACACCCTTTCCGCGAGTCCACCCCGCTGTATCAGTTGGACCGTGATTTATTGGGACGTTTGGATGCTTTTGATCTGAACGCCAAGGATATGTACCAATACGGCATCGAGACGTGCCGCGGGCAGGTTGAACCATTCGCCGAGTCCCTCGGTAAACCGGTCACTGCCGGAAGCGATACCCACCAGTGTCTGCAATACGGTAGTGTATTCAATGTACTGGATCGACCGTGTTCATCGGTCGCCGAGCTCAAAGAGCAGATTCTCGCCGGTTCATACAGCATCGAAATATCCAACGATCTTCCTCTCCGTGTCAAAGCCTCCGTTATGCTGAAGAAAGTGATGAAACGTCTTGCCAAGTTGGACACTACCCGTTTGCAGAAAGTTTAGAGAGAAGAAAACTACAACTTCTAAAGAATTCAAAATGAGCCCAAAGGATATACATCCTTCAGGCTCATCACGGATTCATTTTTACTGTTATTAAAAATCATGCACAGTCACACAGAGCTGAATGACGATTCCGAACGGATCACGGACAATTCCATACCCCGGACTAAACTCGTTTTGTTCATAAGGCACCAGCACCTTAACCTCATCATGTTGTACCAGCGAATTATACAGCTCCGTCATCGTACTTTTATCTTTCGATTGAATGCATAATGACGTGCTGTTTCCCAGCTGCCACGGGCGACCGGTATCCATTTCTTCCTCAGCAATCATCAATTTGTTTACCCCGATCTGGAGTACCGAATGTGTAATATATTCATCCTGCCCTTCAGGATACTCAAACCCCGGATTCATTTCCTTCATCTCTTTGTAATTTTTCTTGAATAACACATTAGCCCCCAGGTACTTCTCATAAAAAGCAATGGCTGCCGCAGCATCACCATTCATCGACAGAAACGGAATCACTTCAAAATTCATCTGTATTGCCTCCTTCGTTTGATTGGATTACACTGTTTACTATAACGAAAAAAGGTGCCAACTCATGGCACCATTGAGAGGTTTTTTATGAAAAAATCAGAACGCATGAACCAGATGCTGCGCTTTATCAATCAAAAACAACACTTCACCCTGCAAGATCTCATGCAGGAGTTTCAGATATCCAAGAGAACTGCATTACGAGACATCGCGTCATTGGAGGAAATCGGTGCTCCCATTTATGCCGAATACGGACGTTATGGCGGGTATCGTTTGCTTCAGCAGATGCAGCTGCCCCCCATTTCGTTTAATACGAGTGAGCTTCATGCTCTCTACTTTGCGATGCAGGCATTACGCAGCTTTACCAACCTACCCTTTCAGGTCTCTTTTCGTTCCATCCACGAGAAGTTTCTATGTGCCCTTTCCGAAAACCAGAGACAGAATATTGAGCAAATCCAGCATCGGGTCTCTTTCCGACATACCGAGCAAATCCGGGATAGTGAGCATCTGGAGTTTCTATTGATGGCCGCTGTACAGAATATAGTGATACAGATTACGTATCAACATATTCGCAGCAGTAGTAGTAACCCATATTACAGCTCAAATTCCGACAAACCCAAGCCCAGCATACGCACCATTCAGCCCATCGCCCTCTATGCCATGAAAGGCTACTGGTATTGCCAGGCGTATGATCTCGATAAACAGGCGTACCGTGTGTTCCGATGTGACCGAATCACCTCATCCGAGGCGACAGACATCGAACCTATACCACATATTAATGAACTCAATATACAGGATACCCATTCTTTATGGAAACCATCAGTGAGCGCCATCCCATTCAAATGTCTGATCAATGAAGCCGGGGTTGAGCTGTTTCAGCAAGAACAGTTTCCATCCATGCGGATCATTAACGAATCTGGAACTGATACTGGACAAACTGGATACGCCTATTTAGTCGGTTCATATGAAGCCCATGAGCTTGAGTTCATCATTCGCTATCTCGCAAACTTTGGTAAGTCCATTAAGATCTTGGAGCCTGAAACCTTAAAGGAATCCTTAAGACAGCACTATCTGGATTTGCTTGAAAATGTTTAACTATTGCCACCCCAAATAACCGCTTGATGTTTACGACCTCATCGCACATCAATATCAATCTTTTTTCGTCAAACTCTGGACTCTGATTTATCATGAACCGTTGGAAAGCTTTTTTTATTGCCTATCGCCAACTGAACTATGATTTGCAGCACGATGATTATTGCCAGACCATAGAACGCTTGGACAAAGCTGCCTGTGGTATCATGGAGCCAACCGATCGCCAGTGGACCGAGCGCGCCCAGAATGTAACCGCCCGATTGAGTCATGGCTGACCAGGCGCTGGCTTCCTGAGCGTTATTCGTCTCATCAATAGGCAGCATCAGAGCGATCGGAAACAGTCCCCCGGCACCAATGCCAAGTGGGATTACGGCCAGCCAAGGACTGACGGACAGGTTCAGCATTAAGACACCTATCAACTCCATTAACGCACATCCAACAAGCCAGAATACACGTCTTTGGTAACGGTGAACGAGCATTGGAATGAATAACGTAGACGGCAATGAAATTAACGTAAATAACGTTTGGATGCTTCCGGCAGTCTCTTTCGTATATCCCTGGCTCTGGATCGCAGGCGCAAGCCATGCAGTCAATGAATAGAAGATCGCTGCCATCAGTCCGAAGAACAATGTCAGTACCCATGCTCGACTATTTTTCACTGGAAGAGCTTCAACGTTCATAGCTGAAATCTGCCCCAATTGTCGATCCTTACGTGCTGACAAGGCTAATTTCATCCAGACGGGCAAAGCAATGACGGCGATCAATGCCCAAATCGCTAACGATCCCTTCCACGAACCCCCCAGGAGATTTTGAAGGGGAACCGATAATCCAACACTAATGCTGGCCCCTACAACCATTGCTGTAGAGTAGAGCCCCACCATGGCAGCAACTCGCGTAGGAAAGTATTGCTTGATAAAGCTGGACAACAACGGACCGGCCAATGCAATCCCTACTCCGGATAGAAATGAAGTAAACATCATTAAAGGCGTTGCACCTACAAACAACCGCAATGCCGTACCTGTTCCAATGAGGATTAAAGCCAAAACGATTGCGCCCTCATTCCCCCACCTCCTGCTCAGCTTTACGGAAAAAGGAGCGAATATACCCATACATAATACAGGAAGCGTAGTTAACAGACTTGCAGTAATTCCGCTAATACTCAAATCACTTTGTATGGTACTCATTAAGGGAGAAATGGATGTAATAGGTGGTCGCAAATTCAATGAAGCCAGAATAAGCGCCAGGACGATATAAAATAGTTTCACTATAGATCACCTGGAACTCCATTTCACACGTGCAGCAGATAAAATCGGCATTTCTCAACCTACCTTAAGTCAACAAATTCGAGCGTTGGAGGATGAGTTGGGCGTTCCCTTATTCGACCGGGTGGGCAAAAAAATTGTGATGACTCAGGCGGGAACTTTGTTCCTGGAGCATTGTATACAAATGGTTCGCCATTTACAGAATACCCAGGATGCGTTAGCTGAATTTCGTAATGATCAACGAGGCAAGCTGGTGATTGGAGTCCTACCGTCGGATTTGGACTACCGTCTTACTCCGTTGCTCGTTAATTTTCATGCCCATTTTCCCAAAGTGAAATTAAAGGTTGTTTCTTCGATTTATGTATTGAATCAAGTGTTGGATAACGAAGTCGACATCGGCATCGAGCTTACTTCGATTACCGATGATCGTCTTGTTCGCATTCCTTTGTGCAGCGAGGAATACGTACTCGTCGTTTCGGAGAACCACGCTTGGGCTGAACGAAATGAGATTGGAATTAAAGAACTTCGCGATATTCAGACCGTAATGTTCCCGGAAGGGTTCACAGGCAGAGAACTGGTTGATGGCTATTGCCGCAAATATGGCTTTACCTTGAATACAATCATGGAGACAAGTTCGGCAACCTCTATTATTAGTCTGGTCAAAGCTAACGTTGGCGGAACAGTGCTACCATATCCACTGATCAAGGCAATGAATGAACCGACACTACGCATCATCCGAATTACGGACGATGCCCCTTACCGTCATTTTGAGATCATTCATCGGTCCGACCGTTACCTGACCCAATCTGCCAAAGCATTTATTGAGAAAACCATTGATTATTTTAATCAAGGATAAGTTTTCAGAGGGAGAGTGACTTGAATGCAAATAAAAGAGGTTAACAAGTTCACAGATCAAATGGAGGCCATGAAGCTGTTTTACGGTACGTTAATGGAGTTGGAGCTACTGGAGGATAGTACATCGGCCGTATCGTTCCGCGCAGGAGATTCGATCCTTTCATTTCAGCAAACTTCTGGTCAGGAAAAGCCCTTCTATCATGTCGCATTTACGATTCCGACAAACCAACTGCCTGAAGCCAGGAAGTGGGTTCAAGATCGAAACATCTCTTTGCTTTCCAAGGACGATAAAGATGAGTTCTATTTCCCCTACTGGGATGCGACTGCTTTCTATTTCTATGACCCGAGTGGTAATTTGATGGAGTTCATCGCTCACCATTCGTTGCATAATGCAGTCGAAGAAACCTTTGATTCCAGGCAGCTGCTATGCATTAGCGAGATTGGTCTGCCTGTCGATGATGTACCCGATACCATAAGCAAAATGAATGGGCAGTATCACCTTGAACCCTTTGCTGGAGACGGAAAACAATTTGCCCCGATCGGTGACGCAGAAGGCATGTTTATTGTAATCGACAAAAAGATGCCCTGGTTCCCAGACAGGCGTATGCCTGGTGTATTTGCCACTGAGGTAAAAGTTGAAACTGGACAGACTGGGAACATTTCGTTGCAGAATGGTTTGTACTCTATTGATTCAAATTAAATTGGAGAGTCGTGGACTGATTCCCCCTATATTCAACTGAAAGGGATTAGCTCTCTTCTCACAGATAAAAATGCCTTTATATTTAGATGGTCATGACACAAATAATTTAATTTGATTATTTGTCCATAGCAAAAGGTCCTGATGACTGTTTTGTCATCAGGAACCTTTACTTAAACATTATGATTTAACATCATTGTCAGGTGTAAAAATCTCGGAACATTCTGGAAACACCGAAGATACTATTAAAAAAGGTGGGAATCATTTTGCTAACTTATTTCACCCCTGTTCCCTCATGCCCCTTTCATCGTTTAGATTTAAACCCGTACTTTTTCGCTTTCCATGCGACGAACATAGCCAAAATTAACAAAACAAATCCTACCCACGGGAATGAAGACATCCCTGCCGTATTAAGTAATATTCCACCTGCGGCACCACCACAAGCAATAGCAAAATTCCATGTGGTTGAGCTCAACGACAATGCGATATCTACAGCCTGATCATCCACAGCTTCAGCAATTGCAGTCTGTAAGAGTGATGCTGCGCCACCGAATACAAATCCCCACAGAATGATAGCTACATAGATGCCAACCGGTAAGTTGCTACTGATACTAAATAGAACGGTAACTAAAATAAATGCTATTAAACTCCCAATTACTAAGGGACGTAAGTAACGATCAATTAACCTACCTATTAAAAAGGTACTCACGATCGAAGCAATACCATATATGAGCAATATGAATTCGATCTGATTGAAGCCTACAGAAGCTAGCAATGGAGAAATATAGGTATAGAGTATATTGTGAGCTGTCATCCAAGCCAAAACGACAAACAATACGGAACGTACTCCAGGTGTTCTGAAAACACTCCAAACCGAAACTGAACTTTTATCAGACTGCCCTGGAAAATCAGGCAATTTCCATAAAATCCATCCTATTAGAACAGCGGCAACCAAGGACACAACTCCAAATAAACTGCGCCAACCAATAAAAGAACTAAGAAATGTTCCGAGAGGCAAACCAAAGGTCAATGCAATAGGAATCCCCATCATAGCGATCGACACGGCACGGCCTTTTAGTTCATCTGATACCATACGTCTCGCATATCCTGTAAGCATTCCCCATACAACACCTGCCGCTACACCTGCAAAAAAGCGAGCAATCAGAGTTAATATATAGATAGATGATATGGCCGTAATCGTGTTAAAAACAAAGAAAATGCCGACAGTCAGTAATAGAAGCGATCGACGTCTCCAATTTCGAGTTGCTGTGATGATCGGGACAGCACCTAATACCGAACCGATCGCATAAAATGTGGTCAATTGACCCGCCATACTTTGTGAAACACCGAGACCTTGGCTTAATTGAGGCAGCAAACCGGCCGGCAGGATCTCTGATAGCAACGCGAGAAAACCTGTCATTGCCAAGGCTAAGAGTCCCGCTATTGGAAGTCGTTTGGCGGCATTTGCATTTGTGTTCATTTTCTTCCCCCTAAATACTTTTTCAGAATGAATATTAATATAAGATTATTGCTTCTCTAGACGAATCAAATCGAATGCATATCCAGCTTTTCGTCAAACCAGATTAATGTACGATACCACGCATCCTGAGCTGCTACTGGATGATAGCTCTGCCGTTCATTACAGAAGAATCCGTGATCGGCTTCCGGATAATAAAAAATCGTATGGTCGTTGTTAGAAGCATTCAATGCTTGATCCACTTGCTCTACGACTTCTTTCGGAATCCCTCGATCCATTCCTCCAAAGAAGCCTAGTATAGGCACCTTGATCTGATTCGTTCTCTCCACCGGAGCAACCGGAAATTGAGGATTTCGAGAAGTCAGCCCCCCACCGTAATAGACAACAGACGTTTTAATTCTGTCGGAGAAATGGCTGGCAGTAAAGTAGGAAAGCATGCCTCCTATACAGTAACCGATGACACCAACTCTCGTTTTGTCGGCACCTTCCAGATCGGCAATATAGTCAAGAGATGCCTGAATGTCACCCATTGTTCTCTCCTCATTCAGCGGCTCTCGGGCACTGGCACTTGCTGGATATTCTGTATAGGCGAAGGTTTGCCATAGTCCCGTACGATAATACAAATCAGGCGAAACGACGACATAGCCTTGTGCGGCAAAACGACGGGCTACATCCTGAATGTGACTGGTAACGCCAAATGCTTCTTGAATTAAAAGAATGACAGGCAGATTCGATTTTGAAACTCCTTTTGGTCTGACGATGAACAAAGGAATTTCTGTAGGAGAGCCGTCAGCCGGGTCCCGCTTGGTGAAGACTTTTTCTGATACTACTTCTGTAGGTAATAGCATGAACAACACACTCCTTTTTTTCAGTGAAACCTTACTTTAATTGTGAAAGGGTATTGAAATCTTCATCGCTGAGCGTAATACCGGCTGCGGCAATATTCTCCTCCAAGTGCGAGACGGTCGAAGTCCCCGGAATTGGCAGCATAACCGGTGAACGTTTTAACAGCCAGGCAAGCGCGAGTTGAGCGGGCTTCGCATTCAGTCGCACAGCCATTTCATCAAGCGGACTTCCCTCACGTGCAAGCGCGCCCGTCGCCAGTGGAAACCAAGGAATGAAGGCGATGCCCTTCGCTTCTGCGTATTCGAGCACCGGCTCCGAATCACGTTTCACTAGGTTATACAAGTTTTGCACGGAAGCGATCGGTGTGATTTTCTCCGCTGCTCTCAATTGATCCACCGTGACTTCGCTGAGACCAATATGCCGAATTTTCCCTTCTTCCTTCAGAAGTGCCAGCTCGCCAAGCTGTTCTTCGATCGGTACTTTAGGATCGATTCGGTGCAGCTGCATGAGATCGATACGTTCGAGTCCCAGATGACGCAAGCTCAGTTCGACCTGTTGACGTATGTATTCGGGACGCCCAACCGGGAGCCATTCGTCCGGTCCTGGACGCGTGAGGCCAGCTTTTGTGGCGATCACAAGATCTTCGTTGTATGGATGAAGAGCCTGTTTGATCAGTCGCTCGGAGACGAAGGGCCCATAGGAATCAGCGGTATCGATGAATGTGACGCCAAGCTCTACCGATCGCTGCAGAACACGCAGGGCTTCCTCCGGATCGGCGGGATCACCCCATACTCCTGGGCCTGTCAATTGCATCGTCCCATAGCCTAACCGGTTAACCTGAAGATCTATTCCTATTTTTATATTGCCGGAAGCGGCTGCCGTAATTTGTTGCTTTGACATTTCAATTCCTCCTTTTTTTTAAGATCTTCTCCATCTTGGATAGTACGATTTCTTGCAAGATCCGGAAAACCCTATCAATACTGGCCATCCCTGACTCCTGCTACTAGCCTTCGAAAATCATCCATACTCCGTTGATGTGCCAGAGCAGTTCAAATTAGCTCCAACGATCTTACAACACTTAGATACTTGTCAAAGTATCTCATTGAGATTTATTTTTGTCAAGTTATTCGATCAAATATAATTTGATTAACAATGTATCGCATACATACGCGCTTAAACGAACGCAAAAAACCCCCTCATGGAACATGAGGGGGCACAGATGAATATTTAAATTGAATTCAATCGGGGTGTTTCTTCAATTCGCATCAATTTTCGAGAGTCTATCCAAATAAGTGCGAAGAGTATCGGATTGCAGAACAAGATTTTTAAATTTGCCTTCGCGTATGACATGGATTAACCCTGCCGTCTCCAACTCTTTAATATGGTGAGACATGGTTGGTGCACTTACGTTATGGTTATTTTGAAGTATGCTGCAGGCAAGGGGGGCTTTTGAAGCGCCGATTTCTTTAAGCATCTGGTAACGTCTCGGCTCGGCAAGAGCGCGGGAAATTAACGTAAACTGATGATCTGATAATTCAGTCATGAAAACTTCGCTCCTTTCTTGGATTTCGTCTGCTGAAAGATTAACACAATTATAGCACATTTCAAACTTCTCAAAACAATCGATGGCGGTTTCTGTAAGCTTGAGGGCGAGACGAGGCAATTAGTGAAGCAGAAATTCGGTTTTCACAGAATTAGATAAGTGCTTTAGTTTGCAGTCGGAACTATATTATCTAGAGAAATACTATGACCTGTTCCTGTTGGTATGATCATTCATAATTATGTATTGTACATAACAATGCTGCTTACGCAGGAAAGTCACGTGCAGCTTCAACCACTTCATTTTTGCATACTGTAAACTTCCATTAACAATATTCACTATCTTTATACCTCATCTTCATAACTTAAGTAGAAAATCGGTTTTGTTGGTAGCATTCGCTTATCTTAAAAAGAGCATGAGTTTAGCAAGTCAGACGCCTATACGATACAGAAAATTTTCAATCATTTTGGGTCTCATATTCAAACTTGTAATTTCCGAATACGTCTATCCGCTCCCCTACAGTTTAAAAGTCATCCCCTATTTAAAAATACAGAAAGTCCTGTTGACTTAGAGTCAACAGGACAAATAATCTTATCAGAAATTATTTAGTTACTGGTAGCAGCAATATTTGATTGATTTATCAACCAGAATGTTAACGTACAATAACACAGTAAATAAACAATTAATACGAGAACATTCGTAAGAATAAAAAAGTCCCGATGACATATTAAATATCATCGGGACTATTCTTTCATTTCAGTGATTTAAAAATTAAAATTAATCCCTTACTCTACCGTTACGCTTTTCGCCAAGTTACGTGGTTTATCCACATCGTGGCCCAGTGCCAGGGAAGCGTAGTAGGCAAGCAATTGCAATGCTACAACAGACAGAGCCGGGCTAAGCAGTGGCAACGTCTTAGGAATCGCAAACGCTTGGTCAACGGATTTCAGCAATGGTGCCACGTGCTCTTCGTACGTAATTGCCAGTACGTCTGCACCACGTGCTTTCACTTCTTTGATATTGCTCACAGTTTTCTCCAGAACGTTCTCCTGCGTTGCCAGAGCAATGACAGGGATACCGTCCTCGATCAATGCGAGCGTACCATGTTTCAACTCACCCGCAGCATACGCTTCGGAGTGAATATAAGAGATCTCTTTCAGTTTCAACGATCCTTCTTGTGCTACTGCATAATCCAGACCGCGGCCGATGAAGAAGAGATGTTCATGTTTAGAGATTTGCTCTGCATATCCTTTAATAGCTTCCGCTTGCTCCAGCATGGATTCAACTTGCTCAGGCAATGCTTGCATTGCTGCGAGCGTGTGAACAATCTCTTCTGCTGTTTGTGTGCCACGAACTTGTGCAAGGTACAGACCCAGCAGGTTGAACGCGATCAATTGCGAAGTGTACGCTTTAGTGGAAGCTACAGCAATTTCAGGTCCTGCCAGTGTTGCAATCACATCGTCCGCATCACGTGCAATGGAGCTACCTACAACGTTAGTGATGGCGAGTACATGTGCACCATTTGACTGTGCTTCGCGCAGTGCAGCAAGTGTATCAGCCGTTTCACCGGATTGGCTCACCACGATCACAAGTGTATCTTTGCTTACGATCGGGGAACGATAGCGGTATTCGGAAGCAACATCTGTTTCTACCGGAATACGTACCAGTTGCTCGATTACAGTACGTCCAACCAGACCTGCATGGTACGCTGTACCACAAGCGATGATTTGAACGTTACGAATATTTTTAATTTGCTCTTCTGTCATTTTCAACTCAGGAAGTTGAACTTTTTTGCCTTCATTGTCGATGCGACCCAGCATTGTATCACGATATGCTTTTGGTTGCTCATGAATTTCTTTCAACATGAAGTGCTCGAATCCGCCTTTTTCTGCAGTTACAGCATCCCAATCGACACGAATCATTTCCCGAGAAATAAAGTTACCTTCAATCGTCATCAATTCGACAGCATCATGTGTCAAAACAGCCATCTCACCGTCATTCAGAATGTACACGTTACGTGTATGTTCCAGAATTGCCGGGATGTCGGAACCAATGAAGTTCTCGCCTTCACCAATACCAATAATCAATGGGCTTGCTTGACGCACAGCTACGAGTTTCTCAGGCTCATGCTCTGTCAATACACCCAGTGCGAATGCGCCACGCAACAACTTGATCACTTTTTGCACTGTTTTAACGATATCACCATTGTATTCACGTGCGATCAGGTGAGAAATAACCTCAGTATCTGTCTCGGAAGTGAACGTGTGGCCTTGAGCCATCAATTCGTCCTTCAGATCCAGATAGTTCTCAATAATACCGTTATGCACAACAGAGAACTTCTGGCTTCCATCCGTGTGTGGATGAGAGTTCTCATCCGATGGTTTACCATGAGTTGCCCAACGTGTGTGTCCGATTCCGGCATTGCCTACCAGTGGTGCTCCATCCAGCTTAGCTTCAAGGTTCGCAAGACGACCAAGAGCTTTCGTGATTTGCAGACCTTCCGGTGTGAATACCGCGATACCTGCAGAATCATAACCACGATACTCGAGTTTCTTCAAGCCTTCGACCAATACCGATTGAGTGTTCTTATTACCAATATATCCAACAATACCGCACATAGTTTATTTCCTCCGTTTGTATATGAATACTGTGTCACGAAGAGAAACAGGCTGGCACGGCATATCGAAAAAATGAAAATGATTGCCTAACGTATCATGAAAACTTTCAATTATTCAATTATCAATGATCAGAGC
The DNA here is from genome assembly GCF_010747435.1 of Paenibacillus sp. ALJ109b. NCBI lineage: Bacteria > Bacillati > Bacillota > Bacilli > Caryophanales > Paenibacillaceae > Paenibacillus > Paenibacillus sp. ALJ109b. The sequence goes on along the minus strand of NZ_JAAIFP010000032.1, from coordinate 11,094 downwards.
AGCCTCTTGCCGCTCCGCAGTCATAAGCTGTTATTAGATGCAATCATGAATGTACATCATTTTCCCGTCCGCGCACTGTTCACGCTCTTCGCGCACATTCATTTGAATTTTAGTTGAATCTTGCACCTACCGGCGCGTTGTGTGGACAGTCACCCATCCATTTTCCGCAATCCGGTTTACGGCTCTGGTGCATCACCGGGAGGTCCCCGCCGAACAATCCGAACACCTCCACCTCGTCAGCTTGATTGCCGTTGATTTAGATCAGTAACATCTTCATGGTTTCAAGATTCGTACTGTTCAAAATACTTCCCGCGCAACTTCAAGCTCTGGCGCTTGTGTAACTAGTACCTTACGATCCTCACTTTCTGTGTCTGAATGACGACTCCACTCATTATATGCACGTCAGGTTCATTTTGCAATGGAGCAAAGTACCTGTGACAATTTCGGCATATTTACCCACAATCCCGACCAGATAAACAGACCCATGGTCTCACTAGGCCGGGACGTAGGAATATGGGTTTGTATGGCATAAACCCTGTTAGATTAAACCTTATGAGACAGTGATTCCCTTGAAACAACCGTGTTTGGAAGGCCTATAGATCAGGTCCTATACCAGTTCTTTTTGCACAACATCTGCAATTTGAGATACGAATTGTTCAAGTTCATCTTTATCTGGTCCTTCCGCCATAACGCGGATCAAGGATTCGGTCCCGGACGCACGAACAAGTACACGTCCATTATCGCCCAGATGCTGCTCCACTGTAGCAATAGCTTGCTCAATCGCAGAATTGCCCTCGTATTTACTCTTATCTTCAACACGCACGTTCACCAATACTTGTGGATACTGGGTCATCAGCGCCTTAAGTTCACTCAGTTTTTTACCGGAAGCCTTCATCGTGTCCACAAGCTGAATCGCTGTCAGCATACCGTCGCCTGTTGTGTTGTAATCCAAGAAAATAACATGACCGGATTGCTCTCCACCCAGGTTATAACCCCCACGGCGCATTTCTTCCATCACATAACGGTCACCCACAGCAGTCTTAGCTGTTTTCAGTGCCAGTTTCTCCGTTGCTTTGTAGAATCCAATGTTACTCATTACGGTAGATACTACGGTATTGTCTTTCAGCTTGCCTGCACGATTCATCGCATCACCACAGATGCACAGAATGAAGTCACCATCAACCTCAGCTCCTGTCTCATCAATAGCAATCAGACGATCCGCATCCCCGTCAAAAGCAAGGCCCAGATCCGCATTATGTTTCAGCACCTCTTTTTTCAAATGCTCCGGGTGAGTTGATCCGCATTGCTCATTGATATTCAGGCCGTTAGGCTCAGCGCCAATGGCAATGACTTCTGCACCAAGTTCTCTGAACAATTTGGGTGCGAGCTCATAAGCTGCTCCGTTAGCACAGTCCAGAACAATTTTGAGTCCTGAGAACGATTCATTTACCGTTGTTTTCAGGTAGTCCAAATAGCGATAACGGGATTCTTCATCCACAGTAACGGTCCCCAAACCACCACCTACAGGGCGCGGCAATTGATCCGTTTCTGCATCCATCAGTTCTTCGATCCGGTTCTCCGTCTCATCGGACAGCTTGAAGCCATCTCCCCCGAAAAATTTGATTCCGTTATCCTCAACCGGATTGTGAGATGCCGAAATCATTACCCCTGCATCGGCTTTCAGCAGACGAGCAATATACGCCACTCCAGGAGTGGATACAACACCCAGACGAATTACATCGGCGCCAATGGACAGCAAACCTGCAACCAGTGCGGATTCCAGCATAAGCCCCGAGATTCGGGTATCCATACCGATAACCACTTTTGGTCTTTCCACACCGCCTGCAAGCACATAACCACCACAACGTCCGATGCTGTAAGCCAGCTCCGCCGTTAATTCTTTATTGGCAACACCTCTTACGCCGTCTGTACCAAAATATTTCCCCATGATCTAACTCCTTCTATTCGCATCATATAAGAGCATAAAACGTTATTTTAAAAATTTCTGATCTGAACATTTTCTATTACGGATTGGAGCCACTATTACTGCTAACGCTGTTATTGGAGTTACCTCGACTGGTGTTCCCCTGCTGGCTCTGCTCCTGATTGTCCGTATTCGATTCTGTTTCTTCTTCTCCAGGAGCAGTTTCGGTATCCCCATTCTCGACTTCGGCTGGTGAAGGATCAGGCCCCAGCGTTTCTTCATCACTCGGCTCCTCGCCGGGAGCAACCGTCGTATCATCAGCCTTTTCGCTAATTTTGACGGTAGCGCTCAGATCGACTGATGATTCATCCAGTTTAGCAAAACGAGGCAAGTCAGCCTCAAGCTTTATTTCATGCGTGCCTACCGCAAGTCCAGCAAGATCTGCAGTCAGCTTGATATCATCACTACTTAGACCTTCAAGCATCGTTGAAGAACCTCTAAGCGTAATATTCAAGCCACCACTTTTGGGAGTAACCAGTGTCCCTTCCAGCCCGTTCCCCGCGTCAGTAAGCGTAATGGGTACGTTCGGAAAGACTTTGGTCGTCTCCTGAAGCTCATCGTAAGGCGATACCGTCACCTTAAGCTGAATCGAACTAGGCTCGATTTTCTCAAAACCGGGAGGCGGCGTCAAGTCCACGTTAACTGTAGACGTTCCTGCCTCATTGAACTGTGTAAGATCAAGGGTTACTTGGTCGTAGGACTGTATACCCGCAAGCGCATCCTCTGTTCCGTAAACCGAGACTTCTTTCACGCTTGGTTCAACCGTGGAGAGCACCATCCCCTCCGGCAGCTGTCCCGAATATTTGATTCTTAAGGGCACAGTTGTATAGGGCTGACTGACCGGAATACGGACTTCAACGGTTTCTGGTGTAACAATCGCATTTTCAATGACCTTGCCTTCGGCATCGTATGCCTGAAGCTTCACTTTTTTCTGCGTTACGTCATCCTTCGCATCCTTCACGCTCACACTGCCCTGAACCTTCGCTACGGCGTCAAGCTGCCCTTCCGGCAGAGTTACCTTAACTGGCCCTGAAGGTTCAACAACGGGCGTTCCAGCGTTATATCCGGCGGATGGTTCTCCTTCGGGTACAATATTCACATTGAAGGATTTGGTGCCCAATTTCTCCACGTTGACCGTAACCATGGAAGGCTCCATGCTGACTACCTCAACCCCGGAAGGCAGATCGGGTACTAGCGGTAACGTATTGGACCCATCTTTCACCTGACTAAGATCCACTAGCACCTTATAATCATCATTCGTAAAAATCGAAGTTAACATCGAACGTTGCCCTTTAATCTCCAGACGCACCTCATCCGTACTTAATGAAGTAAGTACATAGGAGTTACTGTCGAGTCCATAAGGCTGAACAGGCACAGTACGCTCCACAACCTTATTAGTTGTCCCTGTCGTGATCGTTGGCGTAGTTGGTACTTCATCCAGATGTATCATGAACCAGAGCAACAAACTCACCGCTAAAGCGAGAATCTTGGCAAAATTGTTGTTATTGAACCATTTATCCATTTTTACGTCCCCCCTTCCGTTTCCAGAAGGTAGTCCAACCATTCTTTTTAGTCAGATTGGATGTTGGACGCAGTTCTTCGTACAGTTTGGCAATCAACGATTCTTCCTTAATATCACGAACAACCTGTCCATTCATCGCAAGCGACACTTGTCCCGTCTCCTCCGAAACAACCAAACAGATCGCATCTGCAACCTCAGTAATCCCAATTGCTGCACGGTGACGCGTTCCTAGCTCTTTGCTAATAAACGGATTCTCGGACAAAGGCAAATAACAGGCTGCCGCCGAAATCTGTTTGCCCTGTATAATGACGGCTCCATCATGGAGCGGTGTATTCGGAATAAAAATGTTAATCATCAGCTCTGAGCTAACCAGAGATTGCATCTGAATGCCGGACTCCGTGTAATCGTTCAGACCTGTTTCTCGTTCAAATACAACCAGTGCACCAATTTTACGTCGTGACAAATAATTTACGGACTTAATAATCTCACCAATTAAAACCGTTAATTCTTCATCACTTGCTGCTGCCGAGCGTCCAAACAGTTTACCTCTACCCAATTGCTCCAGACCACGGCGCAGTTCCGGTTGAAAGATAATAAAGACCGCAACGACACCAAACGTAAACATCTGGTTCATCAGCCATTTGAGCGTATACAGGTTTAGCCACGTACTTAGTGCCCAGATCACTACAAGGAACAGAATACCTTTAAGCAGCTGAACCGCTCGGGTGCCCCGTACAAGCAAAATCAATTTGTACATAATATAGGTAACGATCAATATATCGATAACGTCCTTAATGGACTCTTTCCACGTTAAGTCAGCAAAATAGTTCATAAGCCAGCCCCCGCTATCCCCATTGATGAGTAAACCCTGCTCTCATATTAACCCATTAGGATTTAATTAATCCTTTATCGCATTTGCATAATCCATTCAGACTCACTCTCAGGTACAAAAGTTGGCCAGAAACGAACACTCTGATCTAATCAGCGTAAAGACGAACAGAATCATTTCGATCTATAATTTGCTGATTGAAAGACGCTCTTTGGATTTATGCAAAAAGCTTATCTATATGTAGTAGTATGTTCTCTTTAGTATCTAGGTTATAACGTTAACGTTCATGTTGCAAGTTACGGGAGTCACAAACTGCGCATAAACAACACAAATCCCATAAATTACAAAGTTATCAGATAAAAAAAGAGTACCCCAGCAATCTGGAGGTACCCTGCTTGGTGTATACCATTGAAGAATTTACCCTGTTTTAGCGATAAGCCACTTCATTTACCATATTGGTTATTTTGTACCAGAACCAGTCCAGCGCCTGATCAATACTTTTCACCTGACCGGAAATATGTGCCGTTGAAGCCTGATACAACTGTCCGTCGATGACCGTAAGATTGCCATTTACATCACCGTATACCTGAGCAGTTCCATTCTCTATCGTAAGATCGCCAGCAATGGACTTGCCCTCCGGAACAATAACCGTGTTTCCTTCAATCACGATCTGGTCCAGATTATTTCCCTTAACGACCATTTCGTTATTCTGATTCCAGAAATTCCAGGCGCTAAAGAGCATCACGACCAAAAAGAAGGCTGCCGCCGTCAGCGCGGGATGTCCTTTGACCCATTTGAGCCATACTTGCTGTCTCTTGGGCTGGGGCAGAGCATTCATAATTCGATTGGTCAGCTCATCCGAGGCAGACGGTGAATAGTGTTTCATGGCAAAGAGTAGCATTTCCGTCTGTTCCAACTCTTTAAAGCGCATGCGACAATCCGGACAGGTCACAAGGTGACTTTTCAGTTCAACCTTCTGGGCCGGGGACAACGACTCATCCAAACATTCATGCATTAAAGAGACGGCCGAGTTGCAATCCATATGAGAGCCAATCCTTTCTTAGATCACTTAGTCCTTGCATTGCCAAAAAGCACGCATAAGACTTGCATACATTACATACGCATCCGTTTCGGATATGTTTCAAATAATTTCGCCCAAAATACAGACGTTTTACATTTATAACTTATACTCCAGTTTTTTACGCAAAAAATCACGGCCCCGATGAACACGAGTCTTAATCGTTGTTACGGGCATACCTGTCACATCACTGATTTCCTGTAGCGACAAGTCCTGTAAATATCTTAAAATCATGACTGATTTATACTTGGCCGGCAAACTGTCAATCGCTTCACGGATTAGTGTCTGCGTTTCAGACAAAAGTGCTTCACTCTCTGGTGTACGATCATCGCTTGGAAGCATTGCATAACCATCAGATCCTTCCTGATCATTCAGCTCTGCATCCAATGAATAAGAAGGTTTCTTCCGCCGTAAGCGGTCAATACACAGATTGGTTGCAATCCGGTATATCCAGGTTGAGAACTTCTGGTTCGGATCATACTTCTCCATATTGCGAAACACACGTAAAAACGTCTCCTGTACAACGTCTTCAGCTTCATGACGATTGTTCAGCATCCGGTATGCCAGATGAAACAGCTTGTCCTTGTATAATTCAACGATTTCTGCAAAGGCTCGCTGGTCACCCTTCAGTACCAGCTTAATAAGCCTGTTCTCCAAATTGTCCACCCTTATTCCCCCAGACATGCTGATGGGTCTTCCGCCTTCTGATACCCGTCCACACTTGTAATTCACCAATCAAATCGTAAATCAACTTTGGTCAAAAATCAAGACTGTGCCGGAAAATAACCGCCAAAAACAGTAAAAACGGGAACTCCCGAAGGAGTCCCGTTTCATCTCTCACTCATGCCGAGGAAAGAATTAGGCTTTTACTATCTATATGGCTAGAAAATTCACTTCATATATTGTTAAGCAGGTTAATGATCAGCCCGTATTCCGAAGTCCTGCAGCAATGCCGTTAATTGTAAGCAGCACTTCACGCAGCAACTCTGTGTCATCCTCGCCACGCTCACGCATGTCTCTGAGCTCACTCAGAAGTTGGACCTGCATGTAGGACAAAGGATCGACATACGGATTACGAAGTCGGATTGACTCTTGAATCACCGGTACATCGTCCAGAATTTCAGCTTCTCCCGTAATTTTCAGAATCAGCTCTTTGGTAAGTTTGAATTCAGATTCAATCTGACCATAGATGCGATCACGTGCTTCCTCATTGGAAGTCATGGCCGAGTATTCCTTCGCAATAACCAGATCTGCTTTGGCAACAGCCATCTGCACCGTATCAATTAGTGTACGGAAGAATGGGAAGTTTTCATACATTTCTTTCAGGACAACCAGATTTTCTTCTTTATCCTGATAGTAACTTTGAAGTCCCGTTCCTGCCGCATACCATGCGGGAAGCAGATAACGACTTTGGGTCCAGGCAAATACCCAAGGGATCGCTCTCAGATCTTCGAACTTGTCGCTGTTTTTCCGTTTGGATGGACGTGAACCAATATTCAGTTCCCCAACCTCAGGCAGCGGTGTCGATTCCTTGAAGAAAGTAAAGAAGTCTGGATCACGGAAGATGAGATCCTGGTATTTTGTCAGGGATACTTCGGAAATATCTTTGATGATGCTGTCCCACTGACGCTCTGAGTCCGACTCTTGCGGCTCCAGACCGTTTAGAGCAGCTGTAATCAAAGCCGATGTAGCCTGCTCAAGACTGCGGTATGCAATTCCCTGAAGGGAATAACGGGAAGAGATAACCTCACCCTGCTCTGTAATCTTGATGCCCCCACCAATGGTGTGTGGTGGTTGAGCAAGAATACTGCGGTTGAGAGGCATGCCCCCACGTCCAAGCGCTCCACCTCTACCATGGAAGAACTTCAGTTTAACGCCGTGTTTATTACCAACAGCGGTGATAGCATTCATCGCTACGCGCAGTTCCCAGTTGGCTGTAACAACCCCGCCATCCTTGTTGCTGTCCGAGTAACCCAACATGATTTCATGCAGTTCATTCCGTCCACTCACACTTGCGCGATATACCGGAAGGTTGAACAGCTTCTCCATAATTTCCGAAGCGGCATGAAGATCATCAATCGTTTCAAACAATGGAACCGCTTGAAGCGTAGATACCACTTCACCGTTATGCTCTTTGCGGAACAAACCTACTTCTTTGGCAAATACCATAACCTCAAGCAGATCACTTGCTCCTTGGGTCATACTAATCAGGTAGCTTGTGATACAGCCGGTCCCAAACTCGCTCTGAGCACGTTTGATCGTACGGAATACATCCAGAGTTTCTTTGGTCCCCTCAGTGTATTGGTGATAAGGGGAAGTCAGCGGACGAGGATCATCCAGCAAACGAGCCAGCAAATCGATTTTGCCATCTTCCGTCAAACGAGCATAGTCTTCTACGATGTTCATCTTGGCCAAAATCTCCGACATCGCATTTTCATGCTCTTTGCTGTGCTGACGCACATCCAATGCAGCTGTATGGAAACCGAACAACTCCACTTGACGAATCATTTTGCGAATGGTGGTATCTGCTACATAGTCCGCAAAATGATGACGTAGGCTGCGATCGATAATCATCAGATCATCCATCAGTCCTTGAGCGCTGTCATAGCGGTCAGGCTGTCCTACTTTGTTCTCATCCAGAACATTGTTCAGCTTGGCAATCATATAAGCCAATTTAATACGATATGGCTCTTTTTCATTCCGCCACATGTCCACTTTTTTCAACGTTACACAACTACGGTCTTGCTCAATCGACTGCACCAGCTCATCCGATACGTGGATGATGTTCGTGCTGAAGCTGAGATGTCCCATAAGTTCAATCATAATCCGTTGATACTCACGTAAAGCGAGCTTACGCTGCATCAACAGTGTCTGCCATGTTACATCTGAAGTTACCGAAGGATTTCCATCCCGGTCTCCACCGATCCAGGAACCGAACCGCAAATACGTCGGCACATGCCAGTCATGGTCAGGATAAAATTTATTCAGGCAGCGTTCAAGCTCCTGGTATACATCCGGAAGTACATGGAACAACGTTTCATGAAAGTAATACATTCCGTTCCGTACTTCATCAAGCACAGTCGGTTTACGGTCACGAAGCTCATCAGTCTGCCATAGAGTAATGACTTCATTCAGCAGCTTCTCCCGCAACTGCTCACGTTCACGCAACGTCAGCGTAGGATTATCAAGTGACATGACATCTTCGGATATCCGTTTGTGGATGTCCAGTATAACCCGACGCATGGCTTCGGTTGGATGAGCTGTCATCACCAATTCCAGCGATAAATCTTCTAGAATATCCTCTACTTCCGTGTGAGACAGTCCACGTTCCTTCAGATCTTGTACTGCTTTTTCAATCGATCCTGGCTGCACAGCGTCCCCTGCAGAACGTTCATAATCCCGTTTACGCCGGATCCGATGGTTTTGTTCAGCAATGTTAACTAATTGAAAATAAATCGCAAAAGCTCGAATCACCTGATGTCGATTTTCCGAGTCTAATTCCTGGATCATCGTTTTGAACTCTGCATAAAGTTCTGGCAAGAACTCTGCACGCAACGATTTGCTCGTTTCCCGAATCTTCTCAACGATATCTAGAAGCTCCGTGCCTCCTTGATGGACAAGAACTTCTCCGAGTATATTGCCCAGGAACCGCACGTCTCGCCGAAGCAGGTTGTTGGATTGGCTTTTGCTGGCGGTTACCATAGTTTCAGTCATGCTTATCCTCCCATCTGATCGTTCCATTCGTACACGTAAATTTGACACCTTCATAACATCATACAATAAATTGGTACGAAAATCTTTATTTTTCTACTAGTAAAAATGGGGATTTACCCTGATTTACAGCACAAAAACACGCTTTATTATTCATTTTCTTGTTCTGCTTCGATTAATGGTCAAATGCTGTCGCATGATACCTTTTTCACGTACTTTTCATTACTCGAATAACTCATACCTATTCTTAATTTTTCATAAATATACAGTTAGACTGGGAATGTTCGTTGCACCTGAATGGATTTGTATCTGCATGTTTTCCATTATTACAAACCAGACGAAACATAAAGAAACATGACCGGCAAAGCAAGCTTTTGTATACTTTATCACAGTGACGCAATAAATTAAAGAGTGTTTTTATAATTTTTGATTCTTTTAGCAGAAATTAATGAAGGGGTCGGAGGTATTCTTTCACTTATCAAACGAATATAGGGGAGATTGGTATAATAATGAGATGTTGTTTCTATAAATAAAAGAAAAGCCCCTGTATATACAGAGACTTTTCAATGAATCATGAAGCGGGTGATGGGAATCGAACCCACGCTATTAGCTTGGAAGGCTAAAGTTCTACCATTGAACTACACCCGCAAATAAAAATCGGGATGACACGATTTGAACATGCGACCCCCTGGTCCCAAACCAGGTGCTCTACCAAGCTGAGCTACATCCCGATACTTATGAAAATAATGGCGCGCCCTGAGAGATTCGAACTCCCGGCCTTTTGATTCGTAGTCAAACGCTCTATCCAGCTGAGCTAAGGGCGCAAATATTGGAGCGGAAGACGGGAATCGAACCCGCGACCCTCGCCTTGGCAAGGCGATGCTCTACCGCTGAGCCACTTCCGCAAAACCTATGCGCGTGGAGGGACTTGAACCCCCACGTCGTGAAACGCTAGATCCTAAGTCTAGTGCGTCTGCCAATTCCGCCACACGCGCATGTAATGGTGAGTCATGAAGGGCTCGAACCTTCGACACCCTGATTAAAAGTCAGGTGCTCTACCAACTGAGCTAATGACTCAAACTAAAAACTAAAATGGCTGGGGATATAGGATTTGAACCTATGCATGACGGAGTCAAAGTCCGTTGCCTTACCGCTTGGCTAATCCCCATTAAGTTAAGTGGTGGAGGCTGAGGGGATCGAACCCCCGACCCTCTGCTTGTAAGGCAGATGCTCTCCCAGCTGAGCTAAGCCTCCATCCTATGACCCGTAGGGGATACTCTCACTTCGTTCGAGACTGCGAAGCCATTGCTAACGAAGTTTATCCTCCGACGAACCTTTGGGATTCTCATCCCTTTTTTAAGCTAATAAATATAGCTATGACCCGTAGGGGATTCGAACCCCTGTTACCTCCGTGAAAGGGAGGTGTCTTAACCCCTTGACCAACGGGCCCCATTTCCAAAGCTCTCAACCGGGATCGAACCGGTGACCTCATCCTTACCATGGATGCACTCTACCTACTGAGCTATGAGAGCAAATGGCTCCCCGAACAGGGCTCGAACCTGTGACAACTCGATTAACAGTCGAGTGCTCTACCAACTGAGCTATCAGGGAATAATATGCATTTGCAGTGCAAATGCATTTCATCATACAACGTTAACATGCAGAGCCTGTTTTCTATGTAGGATGAAAGAGTTCGCTTGGCGGCGTCCTACTCTCCCAGGACCCTGCGGTCCAAGTACCATCGGCGCTAGAGGGCTTAACGGTCGTGTTCGGGATGGGTACGTGTGGAACCCCTCCGCCATCGCCACCAAACGCGATTTGTCGAAGCATAGCTTCTTGAAATCATTGTGGAACTGAAAATCATACACACATTCTGTGATGTACCAATTTTCATTTCAGAGTTTATTCTCTGAAAACTAGATCCGAAACGAAATTTGCGACTTACAACTTGCATATTGGATAAGCCCTCG